>NZ_JAVKPK010000021.1:0-54469 GCF_031461075.1 Methanosarcina baikalica
CAGAAATCATTATCAGAAATCATTATCAGAATAACTAATTTACTATTTGTGTGAAGATTCAAATATTGAAACTTTAATAGTATCTAACAAGAGTTTGATTAGTTTAAATTTTGGTTTTAAATTGGGACAATTTAAATGAGTTAGTGTATAGTCAACATCAAAATGTCGTATAAAACAGATTGCATCTATGCATAATCATTAAATCTTTGAGTGTTGACGCGATAATAGCTAAATTTGGGTAATTATACATATAAATTTCCTGCGTGAGTTTGCTATCTGTCAATCAAAGATGGGAAAGAAAGATGGGGGTCGATTATGGAAATAAATAAGGTCCGGATTCACGATATTCCCGAAGAAGAACGTCCACGAGAGAGGCTTATTAGAAATGGGCCGGAATCTCTTTCAAATGCGGAACTGCTGGGAATAATTCTCAGGACAGGGTCAAAGGAAGAGAATGTTATCAATCTGTGCAGCCGGATATTAACAGAGTATAGTATCAAGCAGCTCAGTCTTGCAAATGTTTCAAGGCTTATGCAGGTTCATGGGATTGGAAAAGCGAAGGCTGCCCAGATAGCTGCGGTTTTCGAACTTGCCCGCAGGCTTGAGACTTTTGTGGAAGAGCCAAAAAGGAAAATATGTTCCCCAAAAGATGTATATACACTGACATATTAGGTGTAAAAGTAATACATACCCCTTTTTGGAGGATTCATTATCGAGGTCCGCGAATTAAAGGAAGACACGATTATTAATCAATGGCTGGACACATTAAGTCCTAAGCCTAACACGCAGAAAAATTATCTTCTATCAATGAAACATTTCACCGAATGGACAGGAAAGACCCCAAATGAGTTATTAACTGAAGCAGAAGAAGAAATAAAATCAGGCAGACTGATGAGGCAGCGAAATATAAAAAAATATTTAACAGGGTTCAGGAAACATTTACAAGATTCAAACCTTGCACCAATAACTGTAAAAGGGTATATGACAGGCGTAAAAAGTTTTTATCAGCTTTTTGATATAGAACTCCCTAAGTTGCCACGCTTAGATAAGAAAGCTAAACCTTTGGAGAAACACAACAAAATTCCCACAAAGGAAGATCTGCAAGAGGTTTTGAAGATATGCGATCCGCTTGAGAAAGCTGTCCTGTTGGTGGGGGCTTCTTCCGGTTTAAGCTCAAATGAGATCACAAGTTTAAAAGTTAGAGACTTCACAAAGGGATATGATGAGACAACAGGGATTACAACATTAATATTGAGAAGGGAAAAAAACGGGGTGGATTTTGTTACCTTCTTATCTCCAGAAGCCGGCAAGGCTGTTTTAGATTATCTAAATTTCAGAGGAAGGACGGATAAAAAGCAGGAAACACGTAGACAAAATCAGCTGGAAAAGCAGAGAGTGTTTACTGATAAAGATTATTTATTTATTAAGAGAAATATTTCTGAGGAATATATTAAAAACAGAGATGAGGAAGAGCGCGCGCTCGATACTGCAGCACTCATTAAAATATACAGATCAGTATCGGAAAAAGCACAAAAGAACACACAGACTGGTGATTGGAATCTGATTCGATCACACAACATTAGAAAATATTTTAACAGTGCCTTACTTAATGCAGGAGCTGATTCTTTTTTCGTTGAATTCACTATGGGGCACCAACTAGACGCAACAAGAGCGGCATATTTTAGGGCATCACCTGCCAAGCTGCGAGAAATTTACAAACGGTTTATACCCTTCCTGACAATCCAAAAAGAACTCGACATCTCAGAAAGCCCCGAATATCTTGCAATAAAAAACGAAAACGCGATACTACGTGCAGAAACGGAGAGGCACGTAATAAGCAGGCAGGAATTTCAGGAGCTCCGCAACGTGATCGGGAGTTTGAGAACCTCCCCTACCCCGGCACTGGACCCAGATGCAACCCCAGAGGAAAAAGCACTATACGAGAAAATGCTTGAAAAAGAAAAAGAAAATAATATGCGCAAAACGCTCTTAAAAGAATTTTTCAGATGTGACTGACTATTTTTCAGACTGCAGGAGGTGCTTAAAATGCTTCCCTGCTTTTTCTATTTACTGCTTCTCTGCTTCCCTATTTTACGTAAGGTTTATATTGTATTAGCGCGTTGTATGAATGGGAAGCGGGGCAGGAATACCCGAGGGTATGGACAAACGATAGCTTTATATAGGTTTGAAGCCATATAAGATAATGTAAGTTACAGAAATAGCCTTAGCACTAAAAATATAGACAGGTGTGTAAAAATGAGAATTTACAATGATAAAGTGCAAGTCGTAGCGTACATTGACAAAGAACTTTTCGGTAAAATAGAAGCCGAGAGATTACAAACTGGCGAGTCAATGTCTGGTATGCTCTATTCTATATTAGAGGCTGTCTTCAGCGAGCCAATACCAACAGAAGCTCAGTAAAAAAGTTGTACCGTCCTTTAGGTCTTAGGGGCTCAAACTTTGGAGAGAGCGAACCCCGTAAAACCGAGAGTACCCAAATCTAAAAAGACTCAGGAGAGTAAAAACAATGTCTTTATCATTACATATATACGACCTTGGCGCATATAACTCTTTCGCTTATAAAACAAGCGCACCCGCTAACATTCCAAAAATTCAGACGGCTTTTCTTAAGGACAATCCGTGGGTGCGCGCGCTGTATACAAACAGAGCTAGCTTCAATACTCGTATTGTGAAGTTACAGAGTCACGCAAGGGAAATGAAGGAGTCTGTAGAGTTCAAACAAAGAAAGGAGATAGAAGGCTGCGTCGATAAGAGAGAAGCCTGTATTATAAGGAACGCACAAAAGTCATCGGGTTTGTTTCGGGTTCGGGGATGTTAAAAAATGGAAGGGTTTGGTATCGATATTGAGGGGATTCTATCAACTGTGACACCTCTCCATGATGGCTTTCAGGACATAGAGCAGGCAAGAGAGATCATACGTGAGAATCTTATAACGCCTAATCCTGCAGAGTGGATTTGCAGAGAAAGCGACGCGCATGTAATAATATATGAAAAGTTCAAGCCTCACTTTGGTTTTAAAGTCAACCAGTGTGATAACTTAATGAAGTACTTCAAAGAGATTGCACCTGTAGTTAGAAAACCCAAAGCACCTAAAGAGGTTGTATTTAACCAGTCCACAGGTAAGCTTGAGGAAGTCAGTGGAGATGAGGCAAAGAAAGTAAAAGTAGATCCGAGAGATGTAGATCAAGATGAAAAAGGTATTGCCCCTGAACTCATAGATAAGGCTGAAAAGATGGCAGACAGAATAATGAGCAGAGGTAACCCGATAAAGTACATTTTAAAGACTGTGGCAAAGAAGCACATAGGGGATGAAAAGACAGAAGAAGCTATATGCGTGTCAATTGCAGGGCAGAGTTGTCTGAATACTGCAGGTGTTCAAATATCTGTGAATGGTGAAAGTGGTAGTGGTAAGAGTGACGCTTTCATAAAACACTTGCACTTAGTACCTAACATGTGGAAGAGAAAGACCTCACTTTCTGCCAAGGCTTTGTTTTACATGAAGCTCAGAGCAGGGACTATGATATACTCAGATGATGTAGACATGGATCCTGAAATGGCGGAAGTGTTTAAACAGTCTACAACAAACTACCAAGAAACAACATACAGAGCAACGGTTAAAGAGCAAGACGTGAAAAACCTATCAATAGCGCCTAGGATCAACTGGTATTTGACAAGTGTAGAGAGTCATGTGTCTGATCAAGTAATGAACAGACGGTTAACAGTAGAAACAATTACGAGCCCAGAACAGAAAAAAAGAGTGTTCGATAAACAGCGAGCACTAGAAGCACAAGGGATAAACCCTAATGAGGTTACATTTAGGGTGCTTGTGTGCAGGCGTATATATGCAATGGTAAAAAAGCAGTTATTCAATGTGCGAATACCATTTGCAGAGAGAATAAGCTTTAATGACGTGTCAAACAGTCGAATATTCCCTCTGTTCTGTGACATGATAAAGGGCTATGCAGTGTTCAACTATAAACAAAGAAAAATAGATGAGAAAGGCAACCTTATTGCACAAGTAGAAGATTTTGAATGTGCAAAAGTCCTGTTCATGTCAAGGGCAGAAAACACGGTAACAAAACTTACCACACCTGAAAAACAAATTGTAAACTTTATCATAGGACACCAAAAAGAAATTGGGTGCTCTATAAATGAAATTGCAGCAGGGACAAAATTAGACACTACAAAAATAAACAGGACAATTAATGGCAGGACAGACAGGAAAAACGACGCCGGAGGGTTGCTCGAAAAAGTAAAAGGAATGAGAAAAGAAGAAACAACAGACACAGAATATATAAGAGACACAGAAGGCGAACATTCCGTAACAATAGGAAGCAAAGGCCGAAAAGCAACAAGGTACTTTATTGACGGAATGTCAAAGCTTGAGAATTACGCAAGCCTGAGCATTACTCTAGAAGATTAAAGGGTTTAAAACCCCTTCTCTAATTCTTTCCCATGCACTAGAGACACTATTCAGGGAAAAAGCGTTTACTGTTACTTTTTTAATTCTTTTCCACACCAGAAGGATTTCTTTGCCCATTCTTTACCCATTCATAATTTATCATAACATGATAGTGTTGACACTATTTCTGAGTAAAAAATCAATTCTTTTCCCATTTTCCCAGATTTGAGATTCTTACTTTTTTGTGTGTATACTTTTTCAACATACATGCATACATAAAAAATTCTAATAACTCTCTCTCTTGGAAAAATGGGTAAAGAATTAGTTATTTATTATTAAGTAGTGTCAGTAGTAGTGTATTATGAGAATTTATGAATGGGTAAAAAATGGGAAAAGAATGGGAAAAGAATGGAAAAAAATTAGCAGTAGACACGATTGAGAAATAAGGTAAATAAAGGCAAGAGTGCAGAGAGGTCACACTAAAAGACACAATGACAAGCTTTCCCTATTCAATGTGACCCTGCTCAGACCTATTTTCCTACCTGCCAATTATAAGCCCACCTGTGCAAAATTTACCACATGGCACAGAATTACCTCAACTATTACTGAACGTTCAACCTTGGGCTTACGGCTCAAGCAGACGGGCAAGGTGTGTATAAACTCAGCTCTCTGTTAATTGGAACGTAAAGAATACCGCCTGTCACAGGGTCCACCTTTCTCTTGCTCGTATTTCTCCCGTGCAAGTCTCTCCTGCTCTTCTCTCTCTTGCCGTGCCTTTTCCCGTGCAATTCTTTGATTTTTCCATATCCCTCTCTCGTTTTCGTCTTCGTCGGAGTCCGAAGGCAAAGGTATAAATACTATTAAAGCCTATTTACTATTACAGACCTGAAAGTTTGGTCTAATTCGTGGGAAGTGTAAAAATGGGACAAAATAGAGAATCCGAAATAATGGGAGCGTACAGACATTATACCGAATGCGGTGTTATAGTCCACCCGCTCGAAAAGGCTGTGAGCGGAGTTCATGGTACAGGTAAAAAGCCTGTGTTTGGGAACTACCAGAAGCAAAAAACGCCTTATGCTGAGAGCTTAATACAGCCCTATGCAAAGAAAGATTGTAATCTTGGTATAGTTTGTGGAAAAGCCTCTGATGTATCTGTATTTGATATCGATTGGTACAGAAGCGGAATAATAGATTATCTGTTTCGTGATCTAGACACCTCCAAATGGTGCTTTCAAACTCATGGTACTAAGAGATACGGGCATATGATTTTCAGATATGAACCTGCACTTATCCCAGGGCAACACCAAGAGTTAGGCTTTGATATATTGGCTCAGAATATTGTAGGGAGCTCTAATAACTGCGTATGTTACCCGTCAATCCATGAAGATGGCACTAAATATGAAATGAGCATAGATATCAGCGACAGACCCTCTATGCCCCTTGTATTAACTGAGAGAATAAACAGCCTGCTCAATACTTACGCTGGCCTTACAGATGTTCTTCTGAACTGCAGGGCTGTGTTTAGGGACTTATGGGAGAGCATTTTCAAGCACAAGCGAGATGCAAATTATCACAAGGTAGACTTGTTCAGAATTAATGATGATGGCAGGCAAAGAAGCCTAGGCATGTTTACAGAGTTAAAGGCAAACGGGGCAACTGAAGAAATGCTTTTGCTCTGTTGTATGTTGGTGTTCGGTGACGAATACAACGAGAGGTTAAGCAGAAAAGAGCTTTCGCACCTTGACACTTCAAAGACTATGACAAACGCAAGGATTGAGCGTGACCCTGTACTCAAAAGATTTTATACAGGGTCAAACTTTGACCCATTTACAGAACCTCTTGAAAAGCTTGAGACAAAACTAAGCCCTGAATCTCGGGATGCTTACGAGACATTGATGTGTGAGGCACCTTGTGAGACTCTTGACTTAGTGAGGAGAGCTTTCCTAATAGGTGTTTTCACAAAACAGGGTTATGTAACGAAGGAAGATTTTACTCAAGTTGAGGCAATCAGTAACCCTGAACCCAATGTGAAAACAGTTTGGAAGCATGAGGAAAAGTACACAGCTCCAGTAGTAAACATGGATAGCGCGAACGAAGTCACAGTGGACCCAGAGCTATTGGCAGCTTTCAATAAGGCATTCGAGTAAAGAACCTTATTAATATTTTTTATATCTTTTCATTTCCTTCGGACTCCGAAGGCAAAGGTATAAATAGTATTAAAGCATATATAGAATATGCAGAAAGAATTTTCTGCGCGGAGACAAAAAACATGGCGAGGTTTGTCGAGCAGTACACTGATAAAGATTTCACTGATGCCATTAATGGCGGGATGAAAACGGTAGGCTACATTCTTAAGAAGGTCGGCTGCGCAAGATCAACAGCGGTTAACTACCTGGAAAGAATGGAAAAAGAAGGTAAAATTGAGAAAGTAGAAATCGATGACGGTTTAATGAACGTTTGGAAAGTTGTAAAAGAGTAACAACATAAAGCGAGTGGGGTCGCTTGATAGGGCAGACAAAAAACATATTAGAAAAACAGGGAGTGTAAAACATGTCAGCTGAACTTATCACAAAAAACGTAATAAACGCAATTGAAACGGCAACAGTCACATTATACGCAGAAGAGACAGATGTAAGACCTAGGGCATTCGAGAGCAGTAATTTAGATTGTGTTCTTGAGGATAACGCAAGCACGATTCGGGCACTTGTTTGCAAACTGGTAGAAATAAATGATTGTATTGACATTAATGCGGCTGAAGAGCAGAAAGAGAAGATGGACCAGATAAACGGTTTGATCCGTACTCTTGGGGAATCTCGGGGCTATCTTGTGGCGTTGAAGAGTGCATTAAGTAAGAAGGGATTTTAATGACCACCCTTTCAGATGTTGAAGCGGTGAGCCGCTACAGACTAAATAAATGCGGGTTGAAGGAAGCCAAGGAAATAAAAGAAGTCTACCTCAAGAACCTAAGAGCCGCTAACGATTTCATTGCAGAGCTGTCTGACGACATGGGCAGATTGAACCCTGACCCGCACGAGGCCAAAAAACAGAAGTCAGACTTAAAGTACGCCTGTGAGGTGCGCGGGATAGTGCTTGCAAAATTGAGGGCAGTCAACGCTGTAATAGACCAAATCGAAGTATCTTGTGTATGTTAAATCATACGAAAAATCATATACTTAAAATTTTTACAGTGGGAAGGGGCGAAAAACAAATGACAGAAATACAGACAGAGGCAGAATGGGTTGGGAAGCCTGAAGTTACCGATCAGGTGCAGATTCTGAAGGAGTACCAAAAGTTACTCCTCGGTACAAACTTTGAAGACCTAGATTTAAACGAATATCAACAGCAGGCACTACAGGCTTATATGAAAGCAGCAGCAGACGGAAGTTACGGTGCCCAAATAGCCCAGAAACTACCAGGCTGGTCCCTAAGTTGGGTATGCACTATGCATAAGGCAAAAAGGCTCATGGGGTGCCTACTGAAAGACCTAAAACAAAAACGGAGCCCGCAGATTCGCGCTAGGGCACAGAAAAGGGTTTTTGAGTTAACGTCAATCCCGCCAGTTAAGACATATTCACTGTCTGAAGCAGTGCAGTTGAAATGTACGGGGTTGAACATTAATCGCCTGAAGGAAAGAGGAGTAACTGAAACCCAAGTGCGGAAAATGAGGGGTGTTACACAGGGAATTGAGGCAGGAGAGTCATTTGGCAGTATTGCAGCACGTGTCCATGTGCCTGAGATTGAAGTAAGACGGATAGCAAAAATTTTAAAAGAAGCAGAACAGATAAAAGTTTGAATGGGAGTGGGTGTATGGTTGAAATGGGGAATGAGAGCTTATTTGAAGGGGTTGTATTCGTGGTGATAGTTGCGGCAATATGTGCAGCTCAAGGAGTAAGAACCTGCATTGGGCGGGCCGGTCACAGTGTAAGTGTTAAAGTTCTGGGGGCTTAAGTATGAAATATATAGGTACAACTGAGGACGGTATAGATGTGTTCGAAGAACCAGACGGCACACAGAGGTTTTTTAAACCTACAAACTGGACGGTTCTTTTCTGGGCGTTGTTTACCTGTGCCTGTTTTGGGGCACTTCTACTTCTGCATAAATATGCGTACATTATCTGGTAAATTAGCCTAAATTTCATCCTATTTTTTCTCTTTTAACTGTCTCTTCCGCTACTGTTTCTTCTCAGGCAAAGCCTTATATACTCACACAGCCTTTTAATATATAACAGAAAATATATTTTTATAAGAATATTAATATATTTTCTGTTATATAGCTATATGGGAAGTGTAGTAAATATGCCGGTAAGAAAAACAACTTCAAAAGCCTCCACGGGGGGCAGGTATGTATTGAAAATAACCACCGTAACCAGGACCACTCCTGCTGATAGGGCGACAATCTCAAAACTCAGAGCTTCTGTGACAGATGAACTTAAGCGCAGAAAGGCTAAAAACGTAAAAGTTGAGACAGTTAAAGTGTAACTCGGGATTTCTGAAGATCCCATAAAAATAATTTTTAGGAGTGGTTTGAAAAATGGTTACAGCGTCGCAGCTACAAGCAGCTTCAGCCAATAATTATAAGTATGCTCTTTCAAACGATCAGTACAAGGCTCTTGCTAACGAGAACAACACACAGCAACAGCAGGGGCAGCCACTAACAACAGAAGAGCAGTATAGACAGAGAAAAGGTCTTTCGACAGAAAAAGCCTCCTCAGCCCAACCCGTACAGGCAGTGGCAGCAGCACAGCCAGCAGCCCAAAACAACACGGCTAATGCAGCACAAGTAACACAATCAGCAGCACCCATTAATAAAACCTCTGGACTGCCACAAGGAGAAACATTTCAATACACACTTTCACACGCACAGCAGAATAAGTTCGTACGTGAAAATCAGAGCAAAGTCGCCGCTGGACAGCCTGCTTTAACAGAACTCCAGTTCCGTAAAAACATAGGCATGGACACGTCAACTGTGGGGGGTACTTATACTGCTCCAAAAGTGACAAATAACTCATATACTGCTGCTACACCTGCAACATCAACAAAAGATGTTGGGAGCACGAATAAGGCTGCTACAGGGTCCGGAGATCAAAAGATTGCTGCCCAAAAAGCAGCGAGCTCTGGTAACAGTAATGCCTCTGCAGTCTCGGGTACAGCACAGCAAGCTCAGGCTCAAGTCGTGAGTGCCACTGAAACTGCCAAACGTAATGCAGCAGTAAAAGCTGAGAATGACCGGATAGCTGCACAAGCCAAAATTGACGCTCAAAATGCTGCAAATGCCAAAAGGTCTGCTGCACAAGAAGCAGCCACCAAGGAAAAGGCGGCCATCGCTGCGAGAGCTGAAGCAAGCAAGACGGCTAATGCAAGTGTTAAAGCAGCAGCCACAAAGCGGGCAAATGAGCTACAGAAGCAGGCTGACGACGCAAAGAAAGCAGCTAAGGCAGCCGAGGACGACGCAGACGCTAAGGCAAAGCTGGCGAATGTTTACGGGGAAGCTTCATATTACTCTGAAATCGCAGCAAGGACAGGTAACGCTGCTGCAGCGCGGAAAGCAGCAATCGCAGTAAAGGGGATTAAATCCGTAAAAGCAGAGGCACAGAAAACAAGCGCTAAAGCAAAAGCAGCGGGGGTTACTTCCCACGAAGGCCAAATTTTGCTTAAAGATGGAACATGGATTTCACAGCATGAGAGAAAAGGTAATGACGCAAAGGATTCTGTGAAAATATACTCCTCACAGGCAGAATATAACAAAGTTCAGGCTGAAAGAAAGGCAAAGGCAAAAAAAGACGCGGCCGCAGCACAAGGCGCAAGTTCTGCCTATAAAGTTGTAGTAGCTAAAGATGGTAAAATAATCGATGCAATCCAGGCAAACGGGCTTTTCGGGACAGGTGCAGGTTCCGTTAGAATCGTCACAGTTGACAGGTCCGGAAAGGTTGTAGCAGCCAGCAAGTCAGCAGAGGAATATCAGAGCACACTTAAAGCCGCTATTAAAAATGCAGCAATCCCTGTTACAAGCTCGACAAGTGCCGAGGATGTAAAAACTATCAAAGAGGCAAGGAGTTATGTACTCAACAGAATGTCTGGATCTGCAAAAACAGAGCAGAAGGAGAAATATAACACTGTTGATGGTGTGTTTACCTCTCAGCTGGAAAAGTCTCTAGCTAAGAAAATAGGCGCAGCGGGGGCATATCTCCAAAGCAAAGCAAAAAAAGGTTCTGAAGGTGCGAGAGACGGCGCTTTCCTAGTAAAACTTTCTCAGGGGGATCTATCTGAAAATGTTAAAACAACCCTGAGCACATCACAAAAAGCCCTGGACGCAGGCTTTGCAAGGCAGATTACTCCAATGTTTACCGAGATAGAGAGAGTAAACAGCATTGTAAACAGTGCTCTGGCAAACACTAGTATCACAATCAATGATTCGGGCAGATGGGCAATTACAAAGAAAGGTAAAGAATCGATCAAAGGGGTCACATTTAACGCAAAAGCTTCAAAAGAGGCCGCAATCAAGGAAAATGCAGTCCTGGGCGGGATTGACGCTTATGTCGGGGAGAGCTACGCAAACATAAAAGCTAAACCTGTGACTGCTGCTGCTGGCCTTGGTTTAATGGTCGCAGGTGGTGTTGTTGCAGGTACAGTTATAAAAGGTGTTGGATTAGGTGCTAACCTTGCATTACGCACCGGTGCAACGCGCATAGGTGCAGAAAGTGCAGTAAGGGCAGCAGCTTCAAAAGGACTCTACACTGCAGCAAATTACACAGAAAAAGTTGTGAATTTCGGTATGCTTGGATCTCTGGCAGTTGATGTCAATAATCTCAGGAAAGAAGGAGACTACAAAGAACTCTCCAGAACAATAGTAAATCTTGCAATTGGAGGTATCGGGTTCAAGAAAGGTGACGCGCTTGCACTCAAAGGCATAGACAGAATAAGGGCACGTGGCGGTGTTGAAATTCCGGTAGAAAGTATTGTGTCCTCAGACGTCCTCACAGGAAAAACAGCCTTCCCAATGACAAAACACGGCACTCCTGTCAGGGAGACAATAGAGTCTTTCAAGGACGCTGAAGGGGAATCAATTGGTTACCACGCATCGCCCACACCAATTTATCCAAAAGTAAGAGCGTCAGTGGCTCGTCAGAGCGATCAGGCGGGCTTGTACGTCGCACCTCTTGAGTCCGGGGCGTCAATGTATTTCGCAAGAATATCAAAGGACACTAAGCCTTTGGGAACTCTTGAAGCTCTCTCTGTGGACATCTCCACCCTTGCAGGAGCAGCAGGAAAAGTTACAAAAGCAGATCTTCAGGCTAGTGCAAAAGTGATTGCAAGCAGGGCTTTAGGCAAACAAGGTGTCCATCCAACCTCAGTAATTGAGCTTAAGGACGCTGTGAAGTCAACACCTAAGAATGTTGTCGATGCTGTGCTCGGTACACCTGGCAGTCTCCCAACTGTCCAGAAGATCCGATTGCCAGGCGAAGTAAAAAGGATGCCCAAAGAGATTCGTTTGGACCTTGAAGCAACTCAGAAGGCAATGGAGACAGCAGATAAGGGTGACGCTTTCATAACTTTCAAGTTTGAGAGAAATATTAAAAAAGGGAGAGCAGAGACTGAAGCGACTATCACTCCAAGCACTGTACTGAAGAGAATCAACACAGAAAAACGGTATTTCAAGTATAACGGTAGAGTTGTGACCCTTACCGAATATCGTGCTCTTGCTGAAAAAGGTAAGATTCCAGCAGGACAGATGGGCGAAAGGGAGTTAACAGCATCTCAGAAAAAGAAACTTGCAGAGAGGTTTAAAAAAGTCAGTGAGGACAGTAAGCAAAAGGTGTACTCTTCAGAGAGTAAACAGCCAAGGCAGGGCGTAAGAGTAGTGCCTTTAGAAAAACTGCTTACTTCAAAATCAATGGCTTCAATACGTAAGGTGTATCAACTGTCAAAAGAAAGCAAAATACGCCCAGCGCAAACCGCAAGTTCAAAAAATGCGCCTGTAAAACACTCTGCCTACGTTAGTAAGAAGGCTGCAGGCTCTGATAGTAAGGTTTCAACAAGTACAAAGTCAAAGGCTTCAGCGTCAAAGACTTCAAGAGCAGTAAACAGCAAGACTTCAACTTCAAGGGCTGCAACCTCTCGGACATCAACAAGCAGGACAACACAAAGTGGAACTACACCAAGCAGGACTTCCTCCAGTAAAAAAGCCCCAAGCAGGACAGCACCCAGTAGATCCTCACCGAGCAGGACCACAACTGAGACTTCAAGTAAAGGGTACTCCGAAAGTAGAACATACTCTACTTCAGGAAGTGGAAGCGGTACAGGCAGAGGCAGCACAACGGTTATACCACCAACAACCCGTGAGACTGTAATATTTAGAAAGAAGAGACAGACAGATGAGAAGAAGGTACTAAAATCACAGAAAGACATGGTACAGTTAACTAGACAGCTCAAAAACACACTAGGTAGCCTGAATTCAGTATTCGATCTGCCAAGTAAGAAGGCAGCAACAAGAAAAACGACAAAGAGAAGCACAAAAAGAGTTTCGAGGGCTTAAAAACCCTCTTTTAACAATTTGGGAGTTGAAAAACATGGGGATCTTCAGTATATTTAAACAAAAGAAGAGTGAAAAGAGCAGTGAGAGAAGCAGCAGAAGCCTTGTAAAATCTTCCAAGAAGCCTACTAAATCAGGGTTTATTGAACACCATGCGAAAAAGTTTATTGTGATGACCAAGAAGACTACTAGTAATGTGAAAGCAAATGTGAGTTTCGCTGCAAATCACCAGCAAAAGCGGTTACCTCTGGAAGATCAGGGTTATGTACGAAAAGGAGCGTATGAGCCAGGGTCGAAAAGTCTTGAATATGCTATAGCAAGGCTCAAAAGGGACGGGTACTCTGTTGTAGTAGCCACAGGGAAAAACGGATATGGTGAAACACAGTCTTTCCTGCTTGCAAGACCAGGCGGGCGCGCTAGTGCAACCACAAAGACAGTGACCCCCAGAAAGGTAAAAGCAAAGGCACCTGCAAAGAAGGTTAAGAAGGTCACAATTCCTGCCACAATAGAAGTTTCAGGCAAAAGGTACAGGAAAGAAGCGACTTACAGAGGGTACAAGGAATCAGCGTCAGGCTACGCGCGTGCACGTGCGAAAGATGGGTATTCAGCCAGGGTCAAAAAGTTTGTTATTAACGGTGATGCCGTTTACGCCGTGTACACTGCTAAGAAAAAGCAGCCCAAATACGAATTTGTTGCTTAAATCGTGGGTGTGAATCTACGACAACCTTTATTTTTATTTTTTTAACCCTGTAAGGCTTATACTTTCTTTTTAAGCAAAAAGACAGAGCAAACTCTAAAACTCAAGCGTGAGCCTGAAAGTAAGCATGCATTACTTTTTCCTGAGCTTCCATCCTCCATACCATCCTCCATAAAGACTGGTCACGCCGCCTAATAATCCGAAGCCTGGAGTAGAGTTATTTTCGCTCGATTCATTTCCACTTGAGCTATCACTATTATCAGATTCGGAATCACTATTGTTTGAATTATTGAGTACGACAACGTTTTTTACTTTAGATGATGATAAGTTAGTTTCTTTAATTCCTATATCTTCAGTTACATTGGAAATTGCCCTTGTGCTTTGATCAGTCATGTTAGAACCTATAAAAGGTCCAATGGCAACTCCAGTAGGATAATTTAGAGTATATTTCCCTGTATTCACAGTCGCTGTAACCTTATTTGTGGCTGTGTCAATAACAGAGACATTGTCGCTTTCGGCGTTTGTCACATATACTTTTGTTCCATCAGGAATGACTGCAACTCCTAAAGGAGTAATTCCTACAGGCACCGTAGCTATAACAGTGTTTGTTGCTGCGTTAATCACAGAAACATTGTTGCCTTGCCAATTTGCCACATATACTTTTGTTCCATCTGAACTGACTGTAATATCACCAGGACCATTTCCTACAGGCACAGTAGCTGTAACAGTGTTAGTTGCTGTGTCAATTACAGAAACATCGTTGCTGCCTGTATTGGTCACATACACTTTTGTTCCATCTGGACTAACTGCAACATCAGAAGGATGATCTCTTACAGGAACAGTGTCTGTAACTTTGTTTGTAACCGCATCAATTACAGAGGTAGTGTTGTTACGACTGTTCGTAGCATAGATTTTTTTTCCATCCGGCGTGACTGCAACGTTATAAGTACTCAGCCCCACATTAACCGGGTCCATTACAGTGTTTGTAGATGTATCAATTACAGAGATATTGTTGCTGTCATTACCCACCACACTGTAACGATTCGTCACATAAACCCTTGATCCTGTCGGGTTGACTGCAACTCCCCAAGGATAAACTCCCACATCTACTGCGGCATCAACCGTATTTGTCGCTGTGTCAATTACAAAGACATTGGTGCCTGTGCCTGATAAGTCCGCCACATACACCTTTGTTCCTGCAGGGTTGACTGCAGCTCCTCCAGGCCAGCCTTCTACAGGCACCACAGCTTTAAGATTGTTGGTTGCTGTGTCAATTACAAAGACCGTTCCAGTGTCGACTCCCAGACTCGTCACATATGCAAATGGAGTTGCACCTGCTACGCCTACCAGTATTAAAATCGCAAGTCCTGTTATTCCCAAAGCTCTTATGAGGGTATTTTCTCTGCGTGCTTTATTAGACATTGCCACACATGGGAGTGGAATCGAAAAAGTGGCAATTGGTATTGTTGATATAGTTTTACTTTTCATTTTTATCCCCAAGCAGTGTTTGTCTTTCATGCTAGTGCCATTATCAAAAAATTTGGACTAGGATATTTTTCTAAATTCTTCATTAATTTTAGTCAATTTCAGGATAAAAACATTCTTTATTGTCTAACTAGTGCATCGATTCCATATATCCTCAATAAATCACGGATAAACACAGATGATTTCAATTCGTGTTTATCCGTGTCCATCTGTAGTTTTTTTATGAGAAACTCATTGATCAGTGTTGATTTCAAAGTCTAGTTTTATTTCCATAATTTGGAATCGATACACTAAGTAGTTTGTATCATGATTTTAATAAACATATGAAAAATAAAGAGAATTTCGATAAACTCCACTTTTTGGCTGGTCATATATAAAGTGTATATGTAACCTTTGAAACCAGAAGTTTATCGAACTCTCTGGGAAATTTTAGCTTACATATATGCGTTTAGTTTCTTGACTGGAGGCTAATTCAATTTTTGCTGTACCATTCGACCCAACAGGCATTGGATCATTAATATATATATAGAAATACCCATTTTGAATTAGATATCCTTTACAAACTCGATAATGCCCAGGAATAATACTGTAAAAAGGTCTATGATTGTCAATCTCTGTAACAACTTCCGAATTAGTCAAACTAGTATCTAGAGATCCCGTTTTTCCCCATTTATCTCCAGCCCATTGTATCACTTCATCAGTTCTGAGCCCAGAAGGTTGGTCTCCAGAATCGAAGAAATAGTTATAGATAGACGTTTGTGATGGGGTTGGTCTTCCATAGTACAGAGAAATCATTTGGATAGATGCTTCGCCGCAATAAATACCGTTTTCTTGTCCACGAAGGGGAACACCAAGTTTTACACTTGTTGAAGCCGCCGTCGTTGCATCGCCACTGAGTTTTTTAATATTTTCTTCAGTGACTGCCACATTAATATCAACTCCCTTATTAGCAGCTGCTTGTTCTACAGTTTTTGTGAGTCGATCACTTTTCTGCCATTCCTTTAAATTCTCTTCCACTCCACTCTTCAATTTCATTTCATACATTGACCGAACTCCGAGCTCGGTTTCAGTTGCAGGTTTGTCTTGTACTTCTTCAAGAGTGTATGCATCTACAAATATCCGATGTTCAGCTCCTGTTGTTTTATCCTTTACTACAGTCATTGCCCCTATTCTTGGATAACTGTACACAACCATATTGGTTGATTTGATTTTTCCAGTTGGGTAATTTTTTTTTGCGATATCTATTGACTTTTCCATAGTTTTGGTCTTGTTAAACAGGTATGGGTCAAATGTAATGTCGTTGAGTGAATGTCCCAGTGTTTTATTGGCATAAATGTCGATTGTACCTATTAATTTTTTTGCTTTATATACTGAAAATTGATAAAATAGTTTCTGACCATTTATGTCATAAAGCTCAACTGGTTTAGGATCAATAGATGCCCCTGTCCAGCTTTCAAAGTTTGGTGCGTCGGCTGCTATAAAAGATATCATGTTCGCGTTAGCATGCTTAAAGGCTTCTTCAGCAGTTACACTATAGTCATTTTCTTTCTGTGCACTAACAGCTGGTATTAATGCCATACTAACTAGTACTGCCAAAAGAAGTATTCCTACTCCAAATTTGTTCTTGATCATTTGTCTTACTCCTGTTTATCTCCCAGGAGGCAGGATCAGGTAAGCTAAGCCTTAAATATACGCAAAGCTAACATAACCATGCCTTTTAGGCATATATTATGGAGTTCAGACGAACCTGGAAAGTACATTTGGACTCCATAAACTACTTTTTGTTAACTCCTTATAAGTATTACGTATAAACTCTTAAACAATGCAATTTTCATACTCATTTTGAATCTAGAATTATTTCCTGATCTTTGATTGTTAGAGACTTTGGCTGTAAAGTATATATGTGAGAATAATGCCTTAACTCATATTCAAAATCTAAAAGAGGAGTCGAGCGAGTTTTCATCTTATTTAATAAAATAATACTGTTGACCTATCTGAAATTTAGACTAATAAATTCCCTAGATAGTCACAGGCTTTTTCATACGATTTGTACAGTCTCTGTGTTGTAACAGTTGTTACTTATAAAAAACGTAATAACTGTTACAAAAACTATTGTAACAAACGTTACACTTAAATAGTTTGTAACATATGTTACATATATGGAAGAAAAGAGTAGAGTTCAAAGATTGAATTGCAGGTTAATAGACAAGATCACAGAGATAGGGGACTTTGAAGATGTTGTGAGAGGTCTCATTGACGAGTACGACCCAAAAGAAGTTTCTATCAAACGTGACATAGAAGGGCGTTTTTTTATGTTAGCCCACGGTAAAAAAGCTGTTTTTGTGATGTGTGGCGAATCAAAACCGATTCGAATCAGATCTGAAACTGTGGACAGACTAAATGAGCTACGTGTTCACCCTGATGAATCAATTAACACGATCTTAAGCCGTTTAGTGGTTTACAGAAGCCTGAAAATGCAGAAAAAAGAAAAGATAATCTATTTCACGGACAGTGAGGGATGCCTGCCATGTAGACGAGCAAAACCAGAGGTTGACAAGTTTTTAAATGACCCTGAATGTCTGCAGTATGCTGATTTAGTGGTATGTGACTCCGCAGAAGGTGACCATCCAGAAGACAGGTTTCATACAGGTTTAACCCCCAGCTGGGTTTTCCTGGATTCAAATGGATCGCCTTATTATACTGTAAGGGGCGGAATACTGCAGAAAATAGCAATGTTGAGTATATGCAAAGATGGGTTGCTTTAGTAACATTTGTTACCATATTTAACTTATTTTCTCTTTTTCAGTTATACTACCACAGATCAGTGAAAAGGTTTACTCTTTTTACTCTGATCAGCTATCAACAATTTGAGCAATTTGTTGCTACCCAGGCAAATACTGAAAGTATGCACTATAAAAAGGTTTTCTGATAATGTTTTATGTTTTTACCTATGTGTTTCTCATAGTTTTTTGCATTTACTAGTGGGGTTATATAGGAAAAAATTCCTAGTACAAAATTATAATGTCTAGTGATAATGATTATAGCGATTTTTAGGTTAAGTTTCATTCCATAGACCATGGAATGAAACTTAACCTAAACACATAGCAGGTCTTAGACGGTAACGATTTAATATGGTGAGTAAACAAAATGCAGTCTGACAATCAGGAGAATTTTTGGATTTCGAAACAATTTTGTGGAGTAAATAATTGAGAGTAATAAACTCCAAACAATTCTTGCAAATATAATGAAAAGTGTTATAATTTATCAGATTTTGTTGCTATTCGTAAGGCATATCGATCTCGCCGTAATAAATCACTTTTTTTGGAAAATACCTTTACAGACCTTTTTCTACATTACTGCAAAAAGACATTTACAAAAATCTAAATTAATTAAGAAGTATTATATATTAGTCATGTTTCAATATTATTAACTTTTTTAAGTATCTCATATTCAACTTTCTCAGGGATGTCTAATCATGGCAGAGCACCAGCAAGCGCAGCAATCCAAAAAACCGGATACCAATTTTCAAAAGCAAGCAATCCCCCTAAGCCATACACCCGCATCAAATACTTATTCTATCATCCAGCGTGCCAAAATCAACCCGAGATCCCTCACTCATGCTGACATTATGCAGCTTCAGCGTACCATTGGAAATCGGGCAGTTGGGATGCTGCTTTCAAGTCTCGGAAATACTTCCACAGCTCAGCAGGCAACAGTTCAGCGTCAGGAAATTCCGGAGGAAGAGGAACCTTTACAAGGTAAGTTTGAAAGCGTTCAGAGGCAGGAAATCCCTGAGGAAGAAGAGCCATTGCAGGGCAAAATGGCTGAAACTGTACAACGCCAAGAAATCCCAGAGGAAGAAGAACCTCTTCAAGGCAAATTTGAAAGCAAGCCTGAAATTTCCAGCCCTTCGTTTTTCGCAGCCCCTATCACGCAGAGGCAGGAGTTGGAGGAAGAAGAAAAAACTCTGCAAGGAAAAATGATAGGAGCTGTCCAGCGTCAAGAAATTCCAGAGGAGGAAGAACCACTTCAGGCAAAGACAGAGAATAATACCGGAATGCCTGATAACCTTAAGGCTGGCGTGGAAACTTTGTCTGGAATTGATATGAGCGATGTAAAGGTGCATTATAATTCAGATGGACCTGCTAATGTAGGAGCATTGGCATATACACAGGGAACGGATATTCATATAGCTCCAGGGCAAGAGAAGCATTTACCGCATGAAACTTGGCATGTGGTACAGCAGAAAGAGAGCAGGGTACGACCAACCATTCAGTTAAAGGATGTGGCGGTGAATGATGATGTGAAATTAGAGCATGAGGCTGATGAATTTGGGAAGAGTGTTACTCAAATGATGACATGTAAAAAAGCCACAGTTGCGGGATCATCTGAAACTACACAGCTATCTCAGATTGTACCGATGGATTTCCAGCTGGGGGGAGGTGTTTTCTCAAAGGGGAGTTCAGCGTCCACAGCTGTGAAAGCTGTTGAGGTGGGCGCAAGTAAAAAAAAATTAGGTGCCAAAGAGGATACTCCGAATTGCTACTTATGTGTATTGGCAGATTATCTTGACAAAGGGTTAGAAACATTCGATTCTAGTCTGGGGCATATGCGTATAAGCATACAAATATTCCAAGATACTATGTTAAAAAAACTAGGAATAAATGTTGAGATGTTAGGATTTGAAAACTATACCGATTTCTTCAACCACATAAACAAATGCAAAAATGGAGAATATTTCATTGGATGGAAAACGCACATAATCAGAGGAACAAAAGTAGCGGGACAAATAATGGAGTTATGGGACCCACAAAACCAAACTGGATATTCTTTTCCAATGAAGGAAGATCTATACTTCTCACTCCGCATAAAGTAATTTCGAATATTACTAGCTGAGTATTTTTGCCCAACGCCGCAAAAATGCAGCAATTCCCATTCTAACCGAAAACACATGCAATTGACTGGCACCGTTAATTGATATTGTGGCAGCATCAAGCTTTTTCATCACTTCTTTTGCTACTTCCTTTTTAAACTCGATGTCTTTATCAGGCTCTTTTGGTGCTGGGATCTCTTCTATTTCTTCTTCCTCAGCTTCCTTATCTAACTACATGCATAGGTTTTATCACAAAACCTATGCATTAATGAAATAGAAAACAGAAATTTTGTTAGCATAGCCAGTGACTTTTCATCCTCTTATATTAACAGAACTTTTGTTACACTGCCGAATGTGTTCGATCCCTTCCAAAATTTATAATAGCTCTGTAATTTTTTCTGCATTATAGAACCCAAATAACACTGCGCCAACGCCACGTTCTGACAAACGTATAAATCCAGGTGATGAAATATTTTTTTCCACAAGTTTAGCACGGTATAATCTCTCAACTGAATTTTCATCTAAATTTGATTGCCTTTCCCAACCTCCACATAGACTAAGTACCCCCAATTCATACAGATGAGTAAGTATTTCAATTTCCATAGCTTCTAACGTATACATCTCTATTAACTCCCCGTTTCAAATGTAACATGCTGGATCAATCAAATTCTAAATGTAACGTTTTCTGGCCTATTATTTTCCCCTTTCTATTTAGTGTTGTATCCTGAAATGATTTTGCATATTCAAGAACATGGGCACGTTGTCGCTGAATTGGAAAAATACATAGGTTTTAATGTAAAAGCTCTGCATTTCTCTAATTTTTAGCAGCTTTCAAGCAGTCACAGGCTTCGTCATACAACTTGTACAGTCTCTGGGTTGTAGCATATGTTATCTATGAGATTGTAACAGTTGTAACAGCTGTTACAAAAATAAGAAAGTAGGAACGTAGAAGACATGCTAAAAAGCAATCGATAAAGTCAATCAACTCTGCTCTATCGAGAATAAATAAAAAAGATTATGTATCTATCTGTGAATATTTAGACATTAGCCTTTGAATTTACAGCAAATTAGCGACACTGCTAATATTTTCTCGCAAATAAAAATGTTCAGGTTCTGTATTAAATCTATAATTAAGGAGTATACACTATGATCGATCCGTCAAGCATTGCCTTTATTCCCATCATATCTCAGCTGTTAAATAGGTTTCTTGATGCTGAAATTGCTAATGAAAAACTTGAAGAATTATCGCGAGCAACTTTAATAGAAGTTTTCTTAGTTTGCATAAAAGATTGGAAAGTTAAAACTGAAGGTTCTTATAGGAAAAATCCGAGACAAGAAATTTTTTTACTGAAACAATATGCAGAACTATTTACATATGTTAGTAGCAAGTTTAGCTCTCGTGATCTGCTAAGTGAGGAATGGCTTAATCGGATTGTAGACACTGCAGAAAAGATGCAACGTATAGCTTTTGATAGTGAAGTTGACCCAAGGAATTTAGATCGGTCTGATGAGCTATTCAAGGAAATAAAGAACATGTTAAATGAGTTTAAGCAAGCAGAAGAAGTGATTTAATATAAGTTTTATTTATCTTTACAGGAAAGGGCAACTCGTAAAGAAATCAGCTTTTTAGGCTCTTCTTTTGCAGTTGCAGTTGTGCCAGTTTCAGCCAAGGAGCCTATTTCTCTTTTGACTTCAGGATGTCTATTAGTCGTAAAGTTTATAGGCAAAAGAGCATGGTAAAACATCGAAACAAAATTCATATAGATTTGACTCATACTTATTGATGCAGACTCAAAGTCGATCTGATCTGAAATGCAGTTTTTGTGCAGGTTTGGTTATTCCTGCCAATTATCCCAACTTGGGCGGGTTGTCTCCCCGCCCTAAACAGGCTGTCCGACAATTACTGTGAGAAATGAGATTTTTTTTCTATTAAATATATTAACTTTTATATAATTTATTAAATATTCATGTATGTGGCTTTCATCAAATCTTCCAAGAATCAAGTTTGGACTTTACCTCCAGATATTCGAGACCTTATTCCTTCAGATCATATCCGTAACGCGATAAATATATTCTGTATTAATAATTATTCCTGCTATCCTCAATGAACATCTTAACTCTCATAGGATTTATTTAGGGGGTAAAGATGAGGCTTGGATTTTGTGAGTATTCTTTTTTAACTTCTGAAAAAAGGGGTACTTTTTTAACAGTTCGTTTTTAGGCTATTTTTGACTATTTATTGGTCATTTGATTAGTGCTTTGAATACTCATTTAAATAATACATAAAACCAGTAATTTTTGAGACAATTTCCTACTTTACAAGAATATAGGACATTAAAAGGCACGAGCTTTTGGGGTATATAAACAAACTACCAAAAAATAGAAATTTTATCAGTTTTTGTCCTTATTTAGGCGGACTCGGACAAAAACGATAGTTTACAATTCTAGTAATTTTGTAAACTATCTTTTGAGATCCTGGCTTTTTTCTTTAAACTTTTCTACTTTTTATGCAAAAATCCTGAGAAAACTTAAAAGATAGTTGACGTTTCTCTGTAAGTGTCAATTATCTTTGAGAAAAGCTTTTGCTTTTTAGTTATGGTACTTTTTCAACAAATGCATAGAAAAAGCAGTCTGTTTTAAAGCCCTCTGTGAAAGCCTACATATAAACACACCACCCTAACAGACGAAGCCTCGCCTTGGGCTTCTCTGTGGCTCGCTTAACGAAGAAAAAAGAGTTAATTGGTGGGAGTGATACCACCAAAAAACTTTGGCATACCGCAGGCAACTGCACCCACACAAAGATACAGTAACCCTGAAGACACTGACAGAAACATCGTTCCAATACCTATGATGCCTAAAAAGGCCCCTATTACATACATCCACTTAGTCCTTGGGCTTAGCTTAAACATTTTTCTCACTCCTAACACCTTGCGATTTATAGCACAAGGTTACTATGTGTATATGTTGTTTGAGGATAAATAGCTACCTAATTTTATGTATAATGTATACACTTAAAAGAAAATATGAGTGGTTTTCCACTCATGGCCCCCGTGAAAGCCGGTAAAATGCCGAAGCGAATGACAGCACTATAGCAATTGATATGAAGGCTACAAACTGACTCGGGATAAATCCTATCAGCAAGGACCCAACTATCAAAGCAAGAGTTGTCACAATTGTTAGTTTACCTTGGTTGACCCACATAAACACGAACGGCAACACAAATAATACTAGGTAAGCCATTCTTCCCATTATATCAGTAAAGGGTGCAAACAAGCTTGTCATTATGCCGTCTGTATCCATATCCAATGTGCTATTCATTAAATTGTTATAGTTTGTGTCATTGAAAGGTACTACGTGCTCTGTGGCTATTTCCCTACCTACCATAACTCTGTACTCAAGCATACTGGAATTGCCTTCTGTTGTTTCAGCCCAGACAGAAACGTTATAGGCCCTTCCTGGCATATCAAATGTATATGACATATTCATGCTTGTGTAGTTGATTTCAACGTCATTAATGAACCAGTGACTTGTAAGCACACCGTAGGGAGTAGTAAAGCTAAACTCTTTTGACTCGTTAAACGCTACATGCTGCCAAGTCTCTCCTACTGCTGTAAGCTGCGGTGTGTTCGACAATGAGGTGTCCACAAGCACATATGACAGTTTACTACCGTATGCGTTACTTGCTGTGAGAGTCACATTGTACGACCCGCCTGCAGCATATGTGTGTGTTGGGTTCTGTGTTGTCGCTGTACTTCCGTCTCCAAAGTTCCAGGCCCAAGACGTAGGATCATTCAGTGATAGATCTTGGAAGTTGTAAGTAAGATTGCTCTGACGAATGTAATTAAAGTGCGTCGCTGGTAAATCTAACAATACCATATAACCCGTTTTTGTCTCAGTACCGGAGCTTGCAGCGTTGTGTGTTGTCAAACTTACTGTATAAGTTCCTGCAACAGTGTAAACGTGCATAGGACTCTGTGCAGTTGAGGCTGTCCCGTCTCCGAAGTTCCATGACCAGGATGTAGGGCTATCTGCAGAGGTGTCTGTGAATTGCACTACTCTTGGTACTGTACCTGAAGTAACATTTGCACTAAATGCAGGTGTAAGCTCCACTGTGACTGTGCTTGTTGCTGTGCTTGTGCCGAGGGCATTGCCGGCTGTTAATGTTACTGTGTAGGTACCAGGTGAGCTAAACACATGGCTCGGGTTCTGTGCAGTTGATGTGCCACTATCTCCAAAATCCCATGCCCAGGATGTAGGCACGTTTGTTGACGTATCTGTGAAATGCACAGTAAATGGTGCCCTTCCGCTTTCATCATCCTGGCTAAAGCTTATGTCTGAGGTGGTTACCACGGTACTGCTGACAGAGGCAACAGGCTCTACAGGCACATATTGTCTGATAGCAAACCAGTCTGTCCAGATTTCCGCAGTCGTTGAAGCAGATGTGGAAACAGCCCTTATCCTTACGTTTGAGACACCTGGGAATACGTTTCCTGTGTCTGTTTCCGTGTAATTATTGAAGGATACGCTGGTAGCTGTGTTCGTTCTTGTGTAATTGACTGTATAATAGGTGTTAGCGTTCCAGGGTTCTGTGACGTAAGTAATCGACGAGGCGGTATAAACATTAGCAATCTTGGGGGAAGGTGCGACGGCATCAGCGATACCAAAGAATGTTTCATATGACCCTATGTAAAATCCAGCCGGCCTTTCAAACACATCTGTCACAAGTGCCCCTGCATGTGCTGTCTTAGTCCTCATCATTACTGTATGATTAGGAAGGTATTGAGCACTATTAGGGACTGCTGAAACGTCAATGTTAACGGATCTTACGTCAAGAACCCCGTCATGGACACTGACCCAGGCAGGCTCTGAATACCACCATGCAGCGGGGTTATTTCCGCTGAAGTCGTCGAAACAAGCAAATACAGCAGTACCGTTGGATTCTGATGCAGTTTCTCCTGGGATACCCCATTCACAGTAAATTTCTGTGGTTCCTGCTGGAAGAGGTACCCACACTTTTGCTGCTGACGCGGTGTAACTCTCTACCCAATAAGGTAAGCTCGTACCACTTTGCGCGCTTGTGTCATCAGCAAAGAACCTTATGTTCGCATAAGTTGAATCCATTCCAGACAGATGAGGCACTGTAACAGGTGTTTCATATCCAGCAGGTGCTGAGCCACTAACCGTTATTTCAACCGAAGAATGTGCTGCACTCGCAGGTGCAACAAGCACACAAAGCAGCAGTATAGACAATAGTAAAACGTTTTTCATTATAATCACTCCCTTGATACAGGAACTAATTTCAACGAATTTTTATTACAAGGGCAGAGGAGAAGCTCTTCATCTTCCCGCCAACCGAGAGCCTTAAGAAATTGTTTGTTTACTGCAACCATGTAGTTGCCGCGTGTTTGTTTTTGCAGTTTTACCATACCATATCCCACTTGTCAACACATTGTTTTCATGTGTTTAACATGTGTATATATGCTGTCTAAGCATAAAAAGCTATTCAGAAATGTATACATTATATATACAATTCCTTAAAAGCGTAACACATTGTATATGCTAATTTATATGAAAATAAGTATTTGAATATGTGTGGCATAGGTGGTTCACACATACGCTGTATGAACCAAATATATGCAGGATATGTACACTGTACAGGTACAAGTTAAAAAAGAAAGAAAGAAAAGAATCAGCTCAAAAGGAGCCGATCAAAAAGCCCTGTGCCCACTAAGATTAAGGCCAGAACCAGGACAATACCCTGTATACTCGTCACCACGTCTTCTATTTTCCCTTTGCCTCGGATCATTGCGATTATATGCGACACCAGAGCAATAAGTATGATCACACTAACCATGCTCAACACGCTTTGCCATTGACTTACGAATGAGGTGCTGAACTCACCCTGAGCTTCTGGCTGGGTCACTGGATCCTGTGGTTCTTCCTCAGGTTCCTCTGGTATAACTTCAGACCTTAATGTAAGAGTTGGCTCTATGACCGCATTGTTCTTAACAAATATACTGTCGTAGTAAACCCTGGAGCCTGCATTCACTGCATAAATCCTGGGAAACAGCGGGGCTGTCAGTGTTGCGCTTGCTGCACTGTACACATCAACGCCATTTTGTTTATACCCGATAGTGTTACCTGTTTTGTATATCTCAACGTTCTGGTATGCTGTACCGATAGCTGATGATAATGCAGCGGTTTTCTTAGGTGTGACCCCGTAGACCTCAAACGCTACTGCAGGGTTTCCATACTCTGAAGCACCTGTCACAAAATGTACATACTGTGAAGCGTTCTCCATTCCGAAAGTTGCGTAATTGCTCGTCGTCGAAAGGGGCATTTTTACAACATTTACGGCTGTATAATTCCCTGTGAAACTTGTTTTCCCTACAAGAGAACCTTCGGCTCCTGCAATGGTTGCAATACCGTCAGATACTGAAACGCTTCCGGCTGCTGTCCACTTGGTTGTGTTTATTGCTGTACCATCGAAGCTGTCAAAGAAACTGAAAGTCTGTTCACCATTGCCTATGGTTGTTGCCAGGTCACTGCCAGAGATTAATTTTATCCCACTGGTGTTATTCGCATAAATGTAGGGTACTTTTACATATGCGGTCACAGTGTTTGTGGTCTGAGAAGCCAGGTTTATCCAAAACGGACACCTTACCCCTTGATCCACTCCTGCCACGGACCAATTAAACTTAACGTCTCCCCAATCGTTTGCACAGCTTCCGTTTGTGTAAACTACACTGCCCGCAGAGGTACCGCTTGCGTTTGACAGTGTAACCGTCATTGGGTACCCTGTTAAATCAGAAGTACTGTTTACTGTGAGTGTTTGAAAGTCTTTATCACTCAGATTTAAGGCTGCATAGGACTTGTTTGAGATTGCCACGTCTATATGGCTGGTGTCAACCTGGTTGGATGGCGTGAAGTACATGAAGGTACGATTTTTGAAAGCAATATAGCTGACATCACCGTAACACCAGCCACTAGCACCGTTCCAAGCAGCTCCAAGGGGTGTATAAGTGTGCTGTACCTTGCCCTCTACCGTCCAATTTACAAGGTCTGTTGACTTTGCCCGATACTCCCACGGCTGCGTATGATAATACATACGATAGAAGCCGTCAACTTTAACCGGAACTCCATTATGTTGCAGAATCTCTGGGTTTCCGCTGTCGAAGTCAAAGAACGGATTATTTGCATTCTTGGTAAAGTTTGCAGGCCCTGTACCGGTAGCTAGGCCCATTTTCCAGACATTCGTGGCGTTATTACCCTCGTATAACATGTAATATGTGCCGTTTTCTTTCCAGACGCAAGAATTAGCGACATGGGAGTAGTCCCAAGCACCCACAGTAGAGCTTTTTGTAATTGCTGGTCCGACGAGTGTAAAGTTAATCATATTGTCGGAAACATAACAATTTATAACTGTGTCCATAGCGGTGTGATTTGTCACATAGGCGTAGTAATGACTGTCCATGTAACAGACATAAACCCTCAGTCCTTCAGGAATATCGGTTGCTTGGTTGCTTGTAAAGGTTATTCCATCCGTTGAGCGAGCGAACCATGTAGTGTCGTTCGACA
The DNA here is from genome assembly GCF_031461075.1 of Methanosarcina baikalica. NCBI lineage: Archaea > Methanobacteriati > Methanobacteriota > Methanomicrobia > Methanosarcinales > Methanosarcinaceae > Methanosarcina > Methanosarcina baikalica. The sequence goes on from NZ_JAVKPK010000021.1 coordinate 27,586, forward strand.
TTGAATACCACATGAACAGTTCATTATTGTTAGCAGGGTTTAATACTGTGCTGGGTTCCCCTGCGAGGTTTGTCGGTATAACACTCGCGTGATATTCGTCCTTAAACGTCATATAGTCAGTGGCAGACACTACGCCTGCTGACATTACAGCGATAAGCATAAGGCAGAGTAACTTTAGTACGTTTTTCATCCCCAATCACACACCGTTTTTGAACAAAGGTACTAACCGAAGAGATCCGTTTTTACAAGGGCACCACGTAAAAGCGGTGTTGTCGTCCCAGCCGTTTGCAGTGATGAATTGCTTAGGCATTGCCACTATGTAGTTTCCTTTTTTCTGTTTTTGTAACTTGACCATGTGTATACTCCCGATATGACACGTTTCCCACACGTGTCTTACATAAATATACGCTTTCTGGACATATAAAGCTAGCTAGAAATGTATACATTATATACATTATACATACAAAAGTAATACTTTATATACGTAGAATTACATATTAATGGGTAGGAGTTGAAGATACATGACCTCTGTTCAGTTAGGTAAAAACGGCGTGTATAGCCTTAATATTCCTTCGAGACTTGCAAAGAGTATGAAGATTCTAAAAGGAGAAGAGTGTACAATTCGAAAGGGCAAAAAAGAGAACGAAATTATAGTCACAATAGAAAGGGATTAAATTTTAGTGGGGGTTAGTGCAGATGTTACCTTATAGAAAAGACACAATTAATAGTATACTGGATGTCCAGAAGAGATATCCTGGGTTATGCGACTCAAGCTTACTCAGCCTAAGCATTGTTAAAAAGTTTGTTAAAGAGGAACTTAAGGAACTGGTTGAGGACGAATTAGATCGGTGTGAATGGGCAGAAGAAAAAGCCAAACCTATCAATTCCCTTGAGTTCATCTACACAGACATTGCCAGAGCAAGAGCTATCTATCATTTTTTATGGAGTGTAGACTCTATAACTGATCAGGCAGTAAAATGGCACTGGCAGGTAAAAGACGTGCCCGTACTAATGAAACGTATGAAGGCGGCAGGTTATAACCCATGGTCCACAACTGAGCCTACCACGGGCCAATATATAGAAAGCTTGCCAGGGTACGGAAGAAAGGAAGTAAAAACTAAATCGGGCAGAACATTTCATGTGTACAATCCTAAAGGTTATGGAGAAGAGGAGACAGCCGGACACGATTATGAAGAAGACTAAACATATCAGCATATGTTGAAATAATGGCAATAAACATATCAATATATACTGATTAAACAACAATGGTAGGCAGTGCGACAGGTAAAGCTCTATTTCTCTTTTATTCTTCTTTTACCCTCCTATACTTCTTTTTTGAAAAAACCTTCGTACCTCTTTATGTATAGTTAATCGCACCTGTGAGAGACTAAGACAGACAACCAGACAAACCAGACAGACAGATTAAAAACCATAACTAGAGCAAAAAGATTTATAAAATTATTTTTTGTCGTTTTGGCAGCAGTCCTATAAGTTAACTATGTAGGGACGAGTCGCTGTGTGTCGTCGCCGCTTTACGTAGAAACTACTAACTAAAATCAATTGCTAGAAACTTGATAACTAAAAATCAGGCAGCGTAAGTGCGTGTCGTTTATGTCGCTTTGGGTGTCGCGGGGATGTCACATTAAAAGTCTATGTAAACCCACCAGTACTTAAAGCAGGAAACCGGCATTCACTGCCATTGTATAAATTACTTGCGAAATGCTTATATAGTTTTAAGACTAATATATACATTGTAATAGCTGAGGCTGCTTAAGCCCTATGAAACCATTCCACCCGTGCAGCAGTGTATTGCTCCTCAAAAACAGGGTGTGCTGCCACCCTTCCTGATGAAGCAGGCTTGACTTACCTGCACTCACCTCCGGTCCTTGTTGTTGGCATCAAGGGCCTTTTCCAATTTATTTACGGGGTTATCATACCCCTTTTCCCCCACCCATCATTTCAATTATATCAGGAACGATTTATCCGAAGAGGACTTGATACCCACTTAAATTATGAAACATTCCCGAAATACCCTATTTTTGTTAATGTCTTTTCCATAATTCAGCTATATTATTTGTAAAAAAAGTTAAATAGTTTTGAGGCTGATATATAACCTGACTCTTAACAATTAGGGGTCTGTTTCATTCAGTGGGCAGGATTTGGTTACCCTGCACCTCAAGATAGGGCGGGTTTGTCTCTCCCGTCCCTCTACCTCTCATTCAGTCTCTATTTTTGTTCTTAAGCTTCTCAAGCAGGCTCGAAACTCTCTCTTTTACATCTTCTGTTTCTTTCACCTCTTTGACAACGGTAATATCCAGAATATCCCCTTCTTTACTCTCAGGAGGCAATAAAAATAAAGGGATATTAATTTTAACCATCTCTTCATCCCTTACAAGCAGCACTGCAGTACCCTCTTCAATCCTGTCAAACGTAACTTTGAAATTTGCCATAGTTTATCTCTCCAGCGTAGAAACAAGCTTTCCGCCATTATCATAGAGAGAAGCTGTATCTCCATCATTGTTCCAGATAGGGTCTTCTAATTGCCAATATAGTTCTGTGGCTGAATCTGTGCCTTTTTCTGTGTATACAGTTACAGTAGATCCTGAATTCAGAATATAAGAAGGAAATGTGTAGGCATGTTTACTGCCCTCATCCTCAATTTTCCAGCCATTCAGGGATACAGGAGAAGAGCCTTTGTTTGAAATTTTGACCCATTCATCCTTCAGGTTCAGGTCGCTGACATAAACGGTTGATTTTGCAGAACTTGGGGTTATGCTTTTAGCAGGTTCTGGTGTCGCAGTTGTTGATCTGTAAGCTGTACTTCCACTGGAAGCAGGTCCAGCTTTCTGAGTAGTTACAGCATAGGTAGATCCGTCGGTTGTAACTGAAATTGTGCCGTCCAAATCAGTCCTGTAGACCTTTGAAGCTTTCTCCAATCTTTCAAGAATCTCAACATGAGGGTGCCCATAATCGTTTCCCGCTCCAACTTCGATAACACTCACTTCAGGACTTACAGCTGAAATAAAGGTTTCTCCACTGCTAGAGCGGCTTGCGTGATGTCCTACTTTCAGGATATCTGCATCCACATCATAACCAGCTTTTATTATTATTTCTTCGGTTTCAAGACCTGCATCACCCATAAGTAAGAATGAAGTATCACCGTAAGTTACCTTGAGAACCACGGAATTTTCATTAAGCTCGTCTGAATAGGTGGTTCCAGGATTCAATACCTGGATGTCAACAGAAGGATCAAGATCGATTGTCTGACCAGCCTTAGCTACTTCAAATGGAATATTTTTCTGGTCAATAGTAGTCAGCATATTCTCGTATGTTTTGGAAGTATGAGGGTATCCGCTATCAATAAAATGCTCAATCTTGAAGTTATTGAGAATATCAACCATGCCACCAATATGATCAGAATGAGGATGGGTTGCAACTACATAATCCAGCGTGGAGATTCCCTGGTCCCTTAGATAATTTGATACGACTTCTCCCTGGTCTTGTTCTCCCGCATCTATAAGCATGGATTTATTTTTATACTCGATCACGATCGAGTCTCCCTGGCCGACATCCAAGAAATATACAGTTAGGTTCTGGTCTGAGGGGGTTTTCTCATTTTGATTTGCTGTTGTAGGAGCAGACTGTTCAGCAGTTGGTGTTTCTTTTGCAGGAGTTACTTCTGAAGGATTGTCTCCAGAATCTGTGCATCCAGATGCAATGAGTATCAGGAGTGTACAGACGATGATACCAAGGATTTTGGAGGGTTTCATAATGATATCAACGTTTAGGAGGTATTAAAAAGCTGCAATTAATGAGGTTTCCAACTTATAATGGAAAAACCCTAACATATTCTAAAAAAATTTAAATAGTTTCCTGCTAATTATACATTGGCGCTTTCTCATCAAGCGTCTGAATTTTCCAAAATCGACGGGCAGGCTGGGCGGCCTGCTCGTCCCCCAAAATAACATTTAGTTTTTTTCTTTCTCCTATCCACATTTTATTTATATGCTTTTTCTGTTGCGCCCTAAACAACTTTCTTTCTCATTCATTTTACTTTCAGTGAGGTATGTATTACCGATAAATATAAGTCAAACACTGATGTATCCTAAAATGCGCGAACAAAAAAAAGAAAAATTCATAACACTTTATCTTGATACAAAAAATCAGATCCTTAAAGAAGAAACCGTGTCAATTGGAAGCCTGAACGCGAGTATTGTCCATCCGCGTGAGGTGTTCAAGTCTGCTCTTATGGAGTCCTCTGCATCGGTAATCATGATCCATAACCACCCCTCAGGAGATCCGAGTCCGAGTAGAGAGGATATAATGGTTACCGAGAAAATGGTAGAAGGAGGTAAACTCCTGGGAATTGACGTTCTTGATCACATCATCATCGGGGACGGCAGGTATGTGAGCCTTAAAGACGAAGGCTTTGTAAAATAAAAAAAGTTAAAGTACTGAAACTCTCCATATAATAGAGATTTTGCAGATAAAAAGCTCTTAAAGAGCCACATCTGCCCAGCAATTTATAACAATATACCTTTTATGGATTACTTTCTTCTGCCAGAAATGACTTTGGTTGATCAAAATCCAGGCCGAACATTTGCTTTCATGGATTATAGTCAAATTTTCATGGATTATAGTCAAATATATAATTGATAATTGTATTCAGCCTATTACTCGGTAAATATTCAGCCTATTACCGATAAAATCCGACTTATATAACTTACTAAACTTACGATATCCATATATCTATAAGAAATGGGCTTTTTGATCAACAAATTTCCCCTCCCACTTCCTATTCTCTATAAAAAGGAGGTTTTCTGAATTACAAAACATATAAACGCCTGTGCACTGGATAACAGAAATATTGAGGAAATAACCCTGGATGACCCTTATACCGTGCCTTACAGGGGCATTTACGCGATCTGCGATGCAGAAAACAGGTATGCGGAGATAATTGAGCACTCCAACTGCTACAGTGGAGCTGCCTGGTCCCTTTACCACTACGCAAAAGCACCCCTTATCCTGAAAGCCCGTTCGACTGGAAATATGATCCGTTATTTCATGAAAACCGGAACCTCAAAGCTTGAACTTAAACCCTCCGTGGCAGCCGCGGGAATAGAATCCGTTATCGTGCAGGGGGATGAAGTTGAGATCACCTATGCAGGCTTAGGAGGCGGAGGGGTTGGTGCAACCCGTTGCAGGGCGTTTGCGGATGGAGTTCTTCGTTACAGAATTTCCGAATCCGGGGGGGAAAAATGCGCCAGAGGAACGATTATAGTTCCTCGCAGGGATCGCGTCCTCATAGGTATAGATGATACTGATTCTAAGGACGTGGGGGCCACCTGGACCCTGACTCATAATATCGCAAAGGAACTGGACTGCCAGGAAGCCGTTTATCTTTCTCATGCCCTTGTCCAGCTTTTTCCTGTCCCTGAAAAGACCCAGAACTGCATGTCCACTGTACTCGAATTCGGTTGTGTGGACCAGAAAGCAAAAGCGAGGCTTATAGATTCTTTCAAAAAAGCTCTTAAGAAATATACTGCTTCAGGCCAAACCGGGATGGTTGTCCTTTCAGATTTCTATGCAAAGGGGCTTTACGGGTTCAGTAACCGCACCCGGACTGAAAGGGTCTCGAAAGCTGACGCTCTGCAGTGTGCCGAAGAGAACAGCGTAGAAGTCCTGCTTAACGGCAACGGGGTAATAGGTGCGCTTGCCTCTTTGCCCTGGTTCGGAAGGCCTGAAGAATCCATTATTCCTGGTATCGAAATCAAACCTCTCATCATGGAGAAGATTTAAAATAACATTTGATAAGGCAAGAACCAGGAAGGCAAGAGTTCGAAATACAAAACATCAAGTAGAAATATAAATACAAAACATCAAGTAGAGATATCATAAAGAATTTTGAGCTCGGATTCTTTAAATTCCAACAGGGGGGTAAGTTTGAAAGAAGAAATAAAAGCAGTAGAATGCACCGGGTTTAAAGCTCTTTATCTCGCAGCCCTTGACAGTGATGTCAGCCTGATAACAGGTGTTCCCGGCTATCCTGTTACCTCCCTAATGGACTTTTTTTTGAAAGCCAGGGAAAAAAAGCTTTCAGAAGGTCCGGAAGCAAAAACCACGGTTTTCAAAGCAGCATATTCGACTGAAATAAACGGTCAAGCTTATAGTGCCAGGTGGTTCACAAATGAGAAAGTTGCCCTCGAAACCGCCCTCGGAGCATCAGTTTCGGGCAGAAGGGCACTTGTTCTTGTAAAGCATGTTGGAATGAACCTGCTTTCAGATCCTCTTATAACCTCGGTTACACACACCATAGGAGCCGGCCTTGTTATAATTGCAGGAGATGACCCTGGCGCAAAAGGTTCTCAGAATGAACAGGACTCCCGCTGGTACGGCCGAATAGCAGAGGTAGCAGTCTTTGACCCGGCTGACCCGTGTACTGCGTACAGGGCCCTAAGACGAGCTTACGAACTTTCGGAAGAGACGAAGACGCCTGTTATCCTGAGGGTCACTGCAGGCCTGGAAAAAAGTACAGGAAAAATAAAGCGCCTTCCAGAGTCTTCAATTCCTCATCCTGAATTCGATCGCTCTATCTGGAAAAGCCGGATGGTGGAAAAACACCGGCTTTTTCACTCTAAAATCTACCCCTTACTGGAAGAGGAAGCTGAAAATACTGACCTGAATGAAATAAAGGAAAGGACAAGAAAAGGAATAGAATCCGGATCTGAAAGGGGACAGATAGGGATTATTTCCTCGGGTTTTACATCTTCGATCGTCGAAGAAATACTGAAAAAGCAGGAAATTTCTCACCCTGAAATTTCTCACCTATCCCTTAACCTTGTAAATCCGCTTCCGCTCGAGAAAATAAGGGCTTTTCTGAGAAATAATCAAAAGGTACTTGTTGCCGAAGAGTCCGAACCCTTCATAGAAGAGCAGATCCGAATAGCAGGCAACGTCTATGGGAAAAAGACCGGACACCTTCCATACGGACAGGTTATGCCTGAAGATATAAAATTTGCCCTGGAACATATAGGAGAAGAAGTTTCAAAACCTGCAGATACTGCCTATCTTGAAGCCTCGAAGAAAAATAGGGCTGGAATCTGCGATGACTGCGCATACCTTCCACTTTACAATTTCGTTAGCACTCTTGACGTGCGGGTTGCCGGGGATATGGGCTGTTCCGTCCGTAGCGCGCCTGAGCCCCTTGCAGCAGTTGATGTTAGTTTTGCCCTGGGCTCTGCAATCTCGGTTGCCTGTGGTTTTGAGAAAAAGGGCATAGCCGTAATCGGAGATTTTGCCCTGGCACATTCAGGCATTCTCGGGCTCCTGAGTGCCGCAACTACAGGCTGCAGCGTGCTTGTGCTTGTGCTCCAGAATGAGGTCGCAGCAATGACCGGAGGGCAGGAAGTCCCTGACCTCGGAAAAGTGGTTGAGGCAATAACTCCCGACGTTTCAGTCTTTGATATTGATGCTGATGAAGAAAAATTAACGGACAGAAGCGGAGAGGAAAAAGAGACCGGCCACAGAAATGAAAAACAGATCTATGCTTCCAAGCTTCCGAAACTGATCCGGGCAAAACTTGCCCTGCCCGGGCTTTCTGTAATATTCATAAAAGGAAAGTGCAGAAAATATTGATTCCATAGTCTTTTTCATTCGCCTCTTTAAACTTTCTTAGTTCATCAATTTTTAATTCAACCTTTTTGACCTGGAGTTTACTTTATCTTCAAATATAATTTTATTTTATCTTCAAACATAATTTTTTTAATAATTTGAACTGGATATTTTAATTCAGTCTTTATCCTGATCTCATTTTCGTGTTGCTTCCATATAAAATTGAAAATATTTTATTCCCCGGTCCAGACACATATATTTCTGAAAATATTAACTTGAAACCCTATTGGAGTTTATAAGAAAAAATGTCCTGTGAAAAAATAGATAACGAAGAAAAATCAATTAAGTTTAGGGGAAAGTTAGTGGGTACTCTTCAGTGCCTGAACCGCTATTTGAGACTTAACTAACTCAAAGAGGAAACTAAGGGGGGAATAAAGTTGGAGAGGAAATTTCAGATATTACTGGTAAGTGGAGCTTTATTGCTGGTAATGGGTACGCTCCTGAATATTACGAAAAACCCGCTTTTATTGGGTACAGGGACTGTAACCGCATTATTCATGATCTTGCTTTTCAGGATAGATCCTTTAAATCCTAACGAGTAATGGAAAGAAAAATCTTCTTTCATTCTTCTAACTAAAATTTAATTTCATGAGCTTAAAATTATTATTATTTTAATTTAAGATTTAGGTATAGACAATGTAAAGATATACACTGGAGAGCAGCAGCAAAAAATTCAGCCTTTCTCGAAAAATTCAGCCTCTCTGATACTTTTGCTTATTCGCGTTTCTTCTGGTTACTGTGATCAGCAGCCGATACAAAATCGCTGACAATGATAAATGAAACGAAATTCTGGAAGTAAACCTTTCAGGAAAGCAGGAGTAGACCTCCACATACATTTCTTAACTTTCATTCTTAACTTTCATTCTTAACTGTTATCCTTAGTTTTTATCCTCAATTTTAGTCTCAAGTTTTCAGTTATGTATCACTTAACTGGATTCCAGATAGGTTAAAATATTTTGATGAGATTAATATATAAATTAATCTAATTTTTGAATAAGTTTTACCCCATATACAGACTTTTGGTTGTAAACAGAAATAATCTGAACTAAGGGACTGAGAAAGTAAAAAACCTACATCCAGAACGAGTAAACCCCTATCAGATACCGAATCCGAAGAGACCGAGATGAAATGATGAAGCCTCGAATTAAGACTATTGTAACTTATTTAATTTTCCTGGTTCTTTTAGTCTCTTTTTTTACAGGAGGATGCATAGGAAAAAGTTCCGAGTTAAGTGAAGAGAACGGGACAGAAAAGAAAGAAGTAAACAATAGTGGAAGCTCTCCAACGGGCCGTCTGAAAACCGAAAAAATAAATATTTCCGATTCAGGAGCAGGGAACTTCACCTTTGCAGGAAATTACAGGCTTGAAGCTATCAATATCGAGTTAAAAGCGCCTTCTTATGAGTTACCCCTTAACAAGGAGAGAATCTCAAACTATGAAACTTTTTCCGGCACAATCCCTCTAAACGAATCAGCTCTTAAAATGCTGGAAAGTAATGGTTTTGTGGTGATAGAAAACCCTTACAATCCCGGAGAAGAGGACATAATTTCAATGTACTCGACCCTCAAACAAGAGGAAGTCCCTATTTTCATTACCACTGATTCCCTGCTGCACATTTATCATATCCAATTTGATGAGACTCTTCGCCAGATAGAGGAAAAGGAGTTTTATGATATCCTCTGGAAGACCGATATTGCTCTGCTAAATGCCTCTACAGAAAAGTATAACAGTGCCGCAGGGGAAGAACAGGAAGCCGCAAGAAGAAATGCAGCCTACTTTGCACTTGCATTGAGCCTACTCCAGCCGAAAACCATGCAAATACAGTCTACGCAGGTACAGGAAACAGAAGAGTCTTACGGCTTTGTTAATGATTCCCTTTTCCCTTCAGGTTCAGAGGAACAATATCAATTTGAAGTTCCTGCGTTCGTAAGAGAGGATGTTGAAGCCGAACTTGCCCTGATAGAAGCTCATGACGGGTTTGAGATCTCTCCGATTTTCAGGTATGAGGAAGATTATTCCCAGTATGTGCCACGAGGCCACTATACTCGCTCCGAGAAACTGCAAAACTACTTCAAAGCCTTAATGTGGCAGGGCCGGATGAGCATGCTTCTGAAAGATAAATTGATTAAATCTGAAGACCCTGCAAAAGATGCCCGCGCCCAGACTATTCAGGCCAGTTTGATCTCTTATCAGCTTGAAAAAGAGCCCGAGCTTCTTGAAAATTGGGACAGAATATACGGGGTCACGGCTTTTTATGTGGGTTTTTCCGATGACCTTGGACCTTATGAATATATGGAAGCTTTGGAGTCGGTCTTTGGAAAAGGAGAAAGGAAATTTAACGAAACAGCAGTTGAAGAACTGAAAACTAAACTTGCAGAGTACCAGGGCCCGCAAATCTACGGAGGTACAGGAAACTGTGCTCTTGAACCACCTTTTACTCCTGAGCAGGCTGACGAATGCCTCGAAAATACAACTGGCTTCCGTTTTATGGGACAGCGCTTTATCCCGGATTCTTATGTTTTCTCAAACATGGTCGGAGCCTATACAGGAGAATATAAGGAAAAATATACAGGGGAAAATAAAACTCCCTTTACTTTGGTTATTTCAAAAGCAGGGAGACCGATCCGCGGCTTCCCGCGCGGGCTTGATGCAATGGCTCTACTGGGTTCGGAAAGGGCTGTTTACTGGCTTGACGAACTGAATGATTCCAGCTATGAAAATTATAGTGTTCAGTATGGAGAGATGGATTCGGAGTTTTCGAACTTCAGTGCAGCCGAATGGAACAGGAATCTCTACTGGTCCTGGCTTTATTCCCTCCAACCTCTTCTGAAGGATTATGGAAACGGTTACCCGACCTTTATGCAGACCGCTGCCTGGCAGGACAAGGAATTGAATACAGCTCTCGCTTCCTGGACAGAACTAAGGCACGATACCATTCTCTATGCCAAGCAGAGTTACACTATGGTTGAAACTGGAATGCCCGTATCTCCTGAAGAAAAGCCGGTTGTAGGCTATGTGGAGCCTGTCCCCGATTTCTACGCCCGCCTGCTTGCCTTGACGAGTATGACAAACCAGGGCCTGGATAAAATGGGTGTGCTTGACCCTACTTCAAAAGCAAGGCTTACGAACCTTGAAGAAATTCTCTCAAGGCTTCAGACAATCTCGGAAAAGGAACTCGGAAATAAAAAACTGACAACAGAAGACTATGAGTTCATCAAAACCTTCGGGGATCAGCTTGAAGGTACTATAGAAGATGTAGACGATAAGGCTAAGAAAACCACGATAGTGGCCGATGTCCATACCGATGGGAACACGGAAACCGTGCTCGAAGAAGGAGTCGGACATGTGGAAATGCTGGTAGTTACATACAAACTTCCGGACGGCAGGATTCTTATCGGGGCCGGGCCCGTGATGAGCCATTACGAGTTCAAGCAGCCCATGCAGGATCGTCTGACCGATGAAAAATGGAGAGAAATGCTGGAGGCAAACCCACCGGAAAAGCCGGAGTGGACCTCCACATATATTTCTTAATTTTAACCTAACGGAATAAATTAGTAGAAAAGGAGATAAACAGAATTATAAAATAAGTAGAAAAGAGTCAGGGGTTTTCAGATAGAAAGCCTCTCATCTTGCTTTTCTGCAGTTTTCTGTTCCTGCCGGACCTGACTAATCAGTTTTTCAAGCTGCTCCCTTGAGATGCTTTTATGCTTCTCTTCGGTACAGACCTTGACTTTATCAATCAGGGCACAGAGTTCTTCCCGTTCAAGGCAGAAACCGATGCTGTTGATAATGCCTTTTAAGGCTTTTGTGCCTGTGTGTTTTCCAACTACGAGATTGCGCTTTCCTCCAACCATTTCAGGGAGGAAGAGTTCATAGGTGCGCGGCTCTTCAAGGATTGCAGCGACATGAATCCCGGATTCGTGGGTGAAGGCATTTTGCCCGACAACGGCTTTGTTTACAGAGGGTGTGATGCCTGAATATTCGGAGACCATTTCAGATAGTGCGGTCAGCTTTGTTGTGTCATAACGGTCGATCCCGTACTGCACCCTCAGGGCTACCATTACTTCTTCAAGTGCAGCGTTTCCTGCCCGTTCTCCAATCCCATTGACTGTTGTGTGGAGCTGCTTTGCCCCGGCTTCGGCGGCTGCAAGCGTGTTTGCAGTAGCCATGCCAAGGTCGTCGTGGCAGTGAATACAGATGGAAGTGTTGACTGATTTGTAAATCTCGCTCACCAGGTAGTGAGTTGTTGTCGGGTTCAGGATCCCAACAGTATCCGCAAGGCTTACGTACTGCACTTTATACTCAGCTTCAACTTCCTTAAAAGCTCGCTTTAGGCGATCGATCGGGGTCCGGCTAGAATCTTCGGCTGCAAAACGCACTTTTAACCCATGGTCAGTTGCGTACTCAATAGCTTCTTTAGCGCAGCCGAGCATTTCCTCAAAACTTCTGTGATATTTGTATTTGAGGTGCATATCGGACATTGCAATAAAAATGCTCACAATATCGACATCACACTCAAGGGCAGAGTCCACATCCCCTTTTACTGCTCTTGAGAGGCAACAGATCCTTGAATTAAAGCCCTGGTTTGCAATTTCCTTCACTATTTCCTTTTCATTTGCGGAAACCACCGGAAATCCGGCTTCTATAACCTCTACACCCATGGAATCAAGCTCACTGGCAATTGCCAGCTTCTGTTCTTTCGCGAATACAACGCCTGGAGTCTGTTCTCCATCGCGGAGCGTCACGTCACAGATTTCGATATCTAGGGGGCGATATTCGATAAAGTCCATAAGTTTATTTCTTGAATACTGCTCGCTCTCTGACATTGTTACTACTTCCTGTGATTTTTAATTATTGTGAGGCATTTTTGATCATTTTTAATGATATCCAGATAATCTACCTGAAAAATAACTCAAAGACTTGAATAAGGAGGCGCCAGGGTTCAAACGTCCCAAAAAGTCAGAAAATATTAGTAAATATTATATCTCGTCAAAATTAAGCATAGCTTTACCTGCAGATGTATAAATGTTTTCCTTGGAGGAAAATGGCTTCCGGCTGCGGCATTATTATAATCTTGAGCAGGAAATACTTATTTTTAATATATTGGAGATACTTATTTTGAATTATTGAGTTCTATTTGGAAATTCAATTAAAAAATATCCAAGATCGAAGGCTCTAAAGAATTAAAAATTTGAGAAAAAAATTAAAGTTTATAAGAAAACTCAAGCTTTGGATAAATTATGTTCTCAGGAAAGTTTTCTCTGAACCCTTTCATAAAAGCAGGTATCCGAAGTCTTCACAAAACGTGCCGGAAACCTGGATTTCTTAAGTTTGACAATATCATCAGGCTTGATCCCGTAGGATTTCTGCCCGTCAATTGCAACAACAGCTTCTTTTTTTGGGACTGACAATTTTACTGTGATTTCACTGTCTGAAGGAATAACCCAGGGCCTTGAGGAGAGTTTAAAAGGGGCAACCGGAACAACTACGATCGCATTTACCCTGGGGCTTATAATAGGGCCGCCTGCGCTCATTGCATAGGCAGTCGAGCCTGTAGGAGTTGCAAAAACCACACCATCGGCACGCATCGATTCAAGAAGGCAATCACCGACATAAACTTCAAACTGAATAATCTTCGCGGGCTTTGCGGACATTATCGCAATCTCGTTTGTCGAGGTTTCAAGCATTTTCCCATTAAGGAAGACATCAACTCGCATTCTTTCGAGATACGAAAAGCCATAAAGCACTTCCTCTATGGTCTCAACGGCATCTTTGGGTTCGACATCTACGAGAAAGCCGAGAGTTCCCATATTAATCCCGAGTATGGGAAGAGGATCTTTCATCTTGGCAATATTCCGAAGGACTGTGCCGTCACCTCCCACACTGATAATGAGTTCTACTCCCTCTTCTCTCATTTTCTCAACTGGAGTACCTTTTATTCCGAGTACATCAGCTGTGGGAGTGGCGACAAAGATCTGAACCTTCGAGCTGAAACAGGCAAGAATTTCCCTGACCATTTCAATTACTTCAGGCCTGTCACAGCGTGAGGAGATTCCGATTTTTTTTATCGCCAACTTATCCTCCTGAAAGTAATTTTAAAATTTTTTCGTGCACATTTCCATTGGACGCAACCATTTCAACCCTGGCGGTAACATTATCAGGAAGCCTTAAAAAATTTCCATATCCGTCCGTAATAAGCCCGCCTGCTTCCTCCAGAATTAGTTGCCCTGCTGCCACATCAGTCACGCGCAGAGCGTTTCGAACATCCACAAAAGCATCAAGCCTGCCTGAGGCTACATAACAAAGTTCGAGTGCTACACTTCCAAATAACCTCACCCTCCTGACACTGCTGTATATCTTTCGGGTCCGTTCCACATTTTGCCGGTAACCATACACACTGACACACAGTTCCCTCAACTCCGAGTTCAGGGAAGATTTGATTTTTTTTCCGTTAAGGTAAGCCCCCTTTCCAGCCTCTGCGTGATATTCCTCGCACAGCGCAAGGTTACTCACAAACCCGAACCTCAGATCTGAGAGGTCATGAGAAGAAACAGCTATTGAAACGCTGTAGAAGGGAATTCCTACAGAGGAATTATAAGTCCCATCAAGCGGGTCCAGAACAACAGAAAATTCTGGAGAGTCCCCCAGAATAAGCTCACCCAGTTCCTCGCTGAGAATTCTCATGGATCTGCCGTCGCCTTTAAGAATCTCGACGATAGCGTTCTCCGCTGCCAGGTCTATTTTAGTAGTCGGTGTCCCATCGGCTCCCATACAAACAAAGCTGCTCGCAGCATCGGTACCTTCAAGATCACAGATAGAATCCGATGCGGCTTTAAAAGCCTCCCGACATAATTTCAAAAAGCCCGAATCTGTTGAATTCATACCCTGGTCAGTTCTTTTAAATTAAAGGTTCCAAATTCTGTTATCCGGATATAGAATTAATCAGGATTCAGAATTTTTGGTTTTTTGGATATAAAGCATCCAGATTTTACAAACAGGACTCCCGATGTTCAGACTGGACACTTGGAGTCCCCAGAGCCTGAGCCTTCCCTAAAGACTTACAGCCCGATAGCTTTATTTGTCTTCTCAATTGATTTTGCACCGTCGCTTTCCAGTTCCATCATGGCCCTGATAGCATCCACATTTTCGGGAACCACTATTGATTCCTGATGGATAGCCTGGAAGAAATAGAACTCCTTCTCGTGCACTGTTATGGATTCCGCCCAGATGCAGTTCTCCCACATATCATTTCGGGGGCGCCTTATATCCCTGGCAAACTCTATAATTTCGGCTGTTGACGAGATACCCTGCCCTACGAAACGAATCCTGGACTGTGAACCGAAAATTTTCTTGATATCGTCTGCAGTGCAATCGGTATTGACTTCCATATTCACGGTGTGTACGTGCATTAGAGTTGTCGGGATTTTCAGAGCTGCAGTTGTGATGTCAATCTGGGGGAGCACACTTCTTACATCAGGTCCGTGATGGGACGGAAGCTTGATGGGATCAGGTACGATTGCATTAATCGGCCCCTTCTTTACATCATTGGGGTCTGCTGCCCTTCTTGCGAGAGTTACCCTTACCTTTTTTACCCCTAATTCTCTGTCTATCGGGGAGATGACCCTGCAAAGCCCGGTAGTATTACAGGAGACGACCCTTACAAGGTCACGGCCCAAAGCCCCCTCATAATTGCTAGCAGCATTGAATGAGAAACCTGCAATTGTATGACTCTCTCCACCCTGCCATATCGCCTTTACTCCGGCTTTCTGATATAGAGGCTTGTTCCCTTCCCCGATTCCCCCAGGCGTGCAGTCCACAACCAGGTCAGCCTTTTCTATCATTTCTTCAATGGTCCCTGCTGCCCGCATTCCTGCCTTCTCAAAAGCTCCGACATTTTCAGCTGGAGCATATATGTCATATCCTAGCTGGTGAGCCACTGCAGCTTCATAATTCGGCTTGGTTTTGGAAATTCCGATAACTTCCATGTCGTCCTGAGCCTGTACGGCATCTGCAACTCTTTTTCCGATGGTTCCGTAACCATTTACTGCAATCTTTGCTTTAACCATTTTATATCATATCCTGTTTAATCCTCTTCTACCCGATTCAAGATATAGTCTAAATCACTAAAATTTAAATTTTTTCCGGATATTAGAATTCCGGGCAGCGGATTATACAATTCCAGAGTATGGGCTTAAATTTAAAGTGTATTCATGAATTTATAACTTTTACTATAAGCTTGAGACATGCGCTGCAAACTGCCCGACATGCGATATAATGATTTAATAGATAAACATTTTTGAATGTTTAGACTTATGCCAGATCCTGTATATCTTAGATCATACTGAGGTCTTAGATCACTGAGGTCTTAGATCATACTGAGGTTATAGGTAAGAATAGATAAATGCTTTTCCCGGGGAGGTATTATTTATTAAATAAACTTTAAGAGAGATCCGGAGCTTCGGGTGCTTACAGATTCTTTTTAGTAAAAGCAAGTTGGAAAATAAAGAGTGCAGAAACTTTTAACTGCAAAAAACTTAATTGAGGAAAACAGTAGAAATTTTCTAATTTCGCTGCCACACTTATTTTGATGGTAAATTCCGTACCTTTATCCTTATTTAATTCCATTTTGCCTTCAAGCTGATCTACAAACTGAGGAATAAAATATTTATCTGCCTGAAAAACAATTCCCTTAAAATTTTCTATGGATGAGCGATATCTTTCTTCGCTTTTTTGTACTCTCTCGTGGGCAAGTTCTCTTTCAGTTATGTCCTTTATTACTCCAAGAAGTTTGTAGGGTTTACCGTCTTTATCCAGAAGGCGTACTCCTCTATCTTCTGCGTAGAAGTGAGTTCCATCTTTTTTCCTGAACCTGAACTCTTGCCTGTATTTTCCCCTTTGTTCTGAATTTTCATGACTTTTCATTAATTCGCTCTCGATCTTCAGGATGAATATATGCGATCCAGACGTCAGGAGGAATGTCCTGGAACACCTTAGACAGACAATCCCGTAACTTCTTCAATAGCACCTTGCAGGCTGCCTTTATTACTTTTGAAGTCAGTCATATACAAGCTGTTCTGTCTGTTCCGTGATAAAACAGTACCTCTCTTCTTTTTCCAGAAGTTTTCTCTAGATTTCATCGCGTTCGGTAATATCCTGCAGTACCGTAAAAAGCCCCAGAATCTCCCCATTTTCATTGCTGAAAGTTGATTTATTTACTAGAAAAAGTCTCTTTATGCCGTCTACACAAATTCCCTCATACTGGTGTGTACTTGTTCCACCCTGTCTCAGGAGTTTTGCATCATCCTTTTCCCATCCTTTTACGTGCTCCAGTAGAGATATCCCATTTACAACAGATCTTTCTGGAAACCTTTCCGCAATCTTTCTGCCCACTTCGAGGAGTTTATGTCCCACAATTTTTTCTTCCGGAAGACCCACAATCTGCCTGGCATAAATTTCATTTACACCAAGATAAATTCCGTTCCTGTCTTTATAGCAAACAGGGTTAAGCATCGTGTTGAGTATTCCTTTTATAAAGTAATAGTTATCTTGAGATACAGACTTAATTTTTGAATTTTTTCGACCCATCGGGAACTCTTTCATATCCTTTTGACCCCTAAACGTTTTAAATCCAGGCTCTCTAAAATTGTTTATTCAGGAAATAGTTTCCAAACTATTGATTCAGTTTTTGTTTTCATAATCTGATGTAAGATATCTATAAAAAATACAGCTATTTTGCAGCTTATTCCAAATTTATTTTTTATAAAACCCAGATTATATTATAATGTGTTTATAAGCAATACCCGGATATATGAATTTATATACGTACCTTTTATCTTTTGTGAATTTTTTATCCATTAAAAATAATCTAGCCGTACAATTTCTCAGAAGCCGAATAAAAGGAAATAAGAAAGTATAGAAAAAGGTAGGGAAAAGCCCAGATCCGGGAAAATAGACAAAAGTAAGAAATAAAATGTTCAGTTTGCAAGGATAAGGGCTTCTCCGCGTGAAAAATTAACTTCCTTGATTGAGCCTGCGATAGTCATTTGATCTCCAAGAATTCCGGTAAGCTGGATTGAATCTCCTTCAACCAAGATCTTTGCCACGGAATCCATAATCCTTTCATGCCTGTCTCCACGAAGCAAGATTACATTGATCTCACACATTTTCTATTTCTCCCTGAAATTTATTCCAGTTTATTCAATTTTGTTGATTTCATTCGAGCATAAATTATGTTTTTATTTTTTATACCTAGTTACAGCGCCTAACGATATAACTTTGTTATTTTTGTCTTATCTACAAGTCATTTAGTAATCCGACAATAAAAGGCTGCCGAAAAATTTATCCGATAAAACCTCATGGACAGTTCATCAGTTTTGCGACGGATAAACCCTGTTCAAGCCCGAGATCTTCAGCCACACATTCGCATTTTGTAAGAAGCATATAAGCAATAGGCCCGAAGTTATGTTCTGAGAGGGTCTCGTAATTGGCCATGCCCTTGCTGATAATAAGGGTTGCGTCCTTCATGGATTTGAGCAGTTCGGCTGGAGCTTCCTCAATCAGGACACCTACAGCGTTTGAGCCGGTAGTCAGGATTCTGTCGACCTTTTTGTCGATTTCGAATTCTCTTACCTCTTCCAGGGTCACATCTGTGAGAATCGGCCCACCCCGGACTACAAGAGTGATCTTTCCACCAAGTTTTTTGATAATATCAAAAACAAGCATATCAAAGAGAATTTCTCCGCAATTATCGGCAATATAAATAACATCCTGCAGAAGCCCGAGCATTTTAGGAGTATCGTCCACATCAAGCCCTTGTTCGAAGTATTTCAGAAAAGCAGCCTCAAACTTGTCTTCACTGGCATCAAAGCCCATAATTCCGAAATCAAAGTAATTCGCAATCACAGATGCCAGCACTGCCCGCCTGAATAGTTCTCTGTCGTCAGGAGAATTTTCATAAATCTTTTCTTTTGCCGCAGGTAGGACTTTCAGTGCAGCCTGGCTAATGAGCTTTTTTGTTACCGCATAAGGATCATTGTCCCCCAGAATCTCATAGCATTTTCTGTGAATCCTGGTGGCTACGGAGGCGGATACTGCTTCAGGGCTGTAATGGTTATTCATAACTCCAAGGCATTCCTTGATGGTCTTGCTTATGAGGTCCTCATCATCCGTAGAAAGCTTAGACTGGAAGTGCACTCTCGAAAGCAGGCAATAGGTACAGCGTGGGTTCATCTTCATGGGAACATTTCCTGTTTTTTGGATCCGGGATAGACTTGCCAGAAAACTACAGATATTTCGCGGCAAATGTTATAGAATTTACTCTTCTTGACAGAGTAGATATTTAAAAATGTAACTGAACCCGGAAAGCATAGAAAAAATCCAGAACATATATATTTTGTAGAATCTATAACTTTAATTAATGAGATCAAACGAGATAAAACGGGATGCTCTGCAGGAAAGTTAACCTGAGAAGACAAATTCTTTATAGCTTGAGTTTAAAATAATTTACAATGATGTCCGCAATTAGAAAATTCAAGCCTTTCCAAGTTCTGTTTTTCCTTACAATACTCTTCATCTTTATCACTTCTCCAGCTCCGGCCTCTGCACTGACCGAATCGGAGGTAAATCCTGTTAATACACCTGAAGGTGTAGTCGTGCTAATTGTGGACGGCCTGAGCGCCCCTTTTATCTATCCGGAGCTTACGCCGCATGCACTTGACGGCACGCCTCTTGAAAAAGCCAGTCTTGAAAATATTCCGAAAATAAATGAGGATAGTGCCAGGATTCTGGAATTCCGTGCCCCTCAGACCTTTACCGAAGGAGGACACTCAGTCCTTGTCACAGGAAATCCGGGTGCAGATAGCGAGTTAGTGAGTTTCAAAGACGCAACTGTTTTTGATGTTTTACACAGGCAAGGTTACCTATGTATTGGGGTGATGGAAAAAGGGGATTCTTGGTCGATTCGCGCCGAGCAGGACGTTATTCTCAGGGACGAAAACAACTCGATAAACAACATGAAAATCGCGCTTGAGCAACAAGAGCAGTCCCCTGATACCCCCGAGATACCTGGAGGACTTTTACAGGTTCTGGAAGAGGCGGCTGACAAAGCGCCCGGATATATCACATCAAAAGAGACGCGTGAAAAATATAGTGGATATGACAGGTGGGGCATCGATACAGCATGTGCTGTTGTTGAGTATATGGCCCGAAACATGCCAGGGAAAAAATACATGCTCACTGTCAATGTAGGAGCAATAGATTCGAGCGGACATCACAGAGATAATTACGGGTATGTAGACTGTATCGAATGTCTTGATGCCGATATCTCCCCACTTTACGAGCTCTGCAAGAAAAATAACCTTGCCTTTGTCCTGACAGCAGATCACGGGATGGGTTTTTCCAAAGATGATTCCAAAGGAGGGCATCAATCCGAAAAATTCTCGAGTACTGAGGAAACCCAACTGGTTCCCCTGATAGTTTATGCGCAGGATATTGAAAGTGGGGTTGTCAGCGGAAAACATGGCCAGGAAGATTTTACCCCAACGCTTCTTGGGGTTCTTGATATTCCAGACAGGCCAAGGTTTGTAGAAGGAAAGCAAATTCTTCTGACAGGGCATGTGAACCTTAAAATAAAACTTCCGGAAAAGGGGTATGCAGAACTCAGGAAGGACGGAAACCTTATCACTTCCCTGAAAAACGATGACCAGTTCGTCTTCCTGGGGCTTGAGCCGGGAAGTACCTATATAGTTAGAGCTGCTCTTGATTCCGGAAAAAGTCTTGAAGAACAGGAAAAAGAGGTCCTTCTTGAAACCGATTCGGTGATAGAATTTATGGAAAAGGGACATAAAAACACGGAAAATGTAAAATCTGATCTCGGTTCCGAAGAAAATACCACTTCTATGGCAGGTTTTTTGAAAGGAAATTCGGAGGCTTCTAATTCGAATTCAAAACATCTGATAGGATATTTTGTGATAGGGCTAGTCAATCTTGCAGGAGTTGCAGCTATTGCAAAAATACTGAAAAAGAACTGAATAAATCAAGGGAAATCAGGGTCTGACTGAAAAGCCGTACACGTTTCCTAAGGCTTCTTTAAAAGTGACATCAACATCTTCCACGTGAGCAAATGTGGGCCCTTTCCGAAGCTCTTTTATCAGAAGCTCGATGGCTTCCTGCCTGCCTTCTGCGATTACAAAAACCCTTCCGTCCCTGAGGTTCACAGGGTTACAGTCCACACCAAAACGTTCGGCAGCGTTTCTTGCAAACCTCCGAAAACCCACGCCCTGTACCCTTCCGGAAACATAAATTTCCGCCCGCACAGTTTCTCCAGAACTCACATCTGGCTATTTTGAATAACCCTGATATATATCTATGGTTATTTCGAGAGCAATTCCAATATCTATAAAACTTCATCTCTCTTAATATCAAGCATGCAGGAGATTATTTTTATCGATGAAGGCAGCCTTCCCACACCTGAGGGTATCACAAGGGAGTGGGTAAAGGCTGTAGCTGAAAATCGAAATGAAGACGAAAAACTCTTTTCAATAATAAGGGAGGCTTTCCAGAGAAAAATTGATGTGGGAGTGCACGTTCCCACGTATCCTCAGTTTAGAGATATGATAGGTCAGTTCCTGGATATCATCAGAGAAGAAAAGAATTGTTATGAACCTTATGTGCTAAAAGAAGAAAATGCAAAGATCCTTGAGCTGGAAATAATTGATGAGGTTGCAAAACAATATAAAAAAGATACAGGAAAGACTCTTGAAGTTAGGGTTTGTATTGCAGGCCCTACAGATATGTATCTTCAGGCTTTCGGGGCAACAGCTTTTGTGGACGCTTATAATATCCTTGCACTGGATATTGAGAAATTCATTAAACAGGCATTTAAAACAGCAAAAAATTTCAAAATTAAAGTTATAGCTCTGGATGAAATCAGCCTGGGATTAAATGATAAGATTCAGTTTTCTGACGCTGACATCATATCGGCTCTTACAGTTGCCTCTACTTATGCTCGGCAGCAGGGAACAGACATGGAGATTCATCTGTATTCCCCATTGAAGTATAAGCTTATATGTGAGACCCCTATCAATGTCATCGGATTTGAGTATGCGGGAACTCCTTCCTACCTGGATCTTCTGGATAGAAAAGTCCTGGAGGATTCAAATACGTATGTAGGAGTCGGAGTATCGAGAACCGATATTTTCAGTCTTATAGGCATTATTAATGAAAAGTATAGAGTTAATGCCTGGAAGGAAAAGGAATATCTGCAAAAAATCGTAACCGAGCTAGAGACTTCAGATGTCATAAAAAAGAGGCTTGAAACGGCTTTTTCCATTCTTGGGGATCGCATAAAGTATGCGAATCCGGACTGCGGACTGGCGTTCTGGCCGGATCAGGACCTTGCTTTCAAGCTGCTTGAGAATACAGCAAAAGCTATTAATGAATTTAATGCAGAAAAGAGGGATCAGTGAATAAATTAAACTGAGTATTAAAAATCACTCTCAGCCTAGATCGACTAAAAGCGATCAGCTTCTTCTGAGAGCGAGCAACACTTTCATATCTTCTTCGATAAGCTTCGCTAATATACATCAAACTTTTCTTCGCTGAAAGAGCGAATGCCACTATTTTTTCGTTTGGATCTGGTTCCCATGCTATCTTAAGGAAATTCTTTAAGTGTCTGAAAATGTTGCTTGCACTCCAGAAAATGGGTACAACACCTATTAATGCGCTTCTGAAGGTTTTTTACCTGTGAAAAATTTTTCTATAGATGCCGAAAATAACAGGAGAGCTGGGAAACTCAATATAAAATAAAATGCCAGCGCGGCACTATAAGTCATGGTATCGTCTTCTATCCATTCCTTTACTGTTCTGGTACAGATTTACTATGTACCCCCAGCTCATATTCTCCTCTAATTTATAATATATTGGACTTTTGAGCTAAACCCAAAACTCAAAATTGCTTCTTTAAATCTTGTATTCTGAATAGCCAATCGAGTTTCTGATCATGGAAAACAGTTGTGAAACTCATACTGATTGAGAATAAAAGTGATTTTGGTATGAGCTCAATAAATGAATTGATCCTAGCTTTCAATTTAGCTTTAATAACCATATGTTACTGGCTTTGTAAGCGTGGATCTTGTCTTCCCTCGCGAGCCAGCCGATGGCCATTATAGCAATTGAGGCATCAAATCCATTTTCAGCAAGATAATTCTTTATCTGGCTCAGGGTACATTCTCCTTTTTCTAGCCTGCGGTAAAGTACGCCTGCGGCTTCTCCGATTTTTAAATTCAGATCTTCTGTATCCATGCTCGATCCTTCCGAAAATTTTTCACTTATAATGCGGTTTAGGGCCGATTCCCCTTCCTCAAGCTTTTGATAAAGCGCTCTGGAAGTTTTTCCAATTTTTGAATTCAGGTCTTCCATATCCATAAAATGTTCCTCCTAAAATAAAAGGTCTCTGATTTTTGCATTTTTTTGATTGAAACACTGAATTTGTAGGCAGAATTCTGTTCAGTCAAACTCAAAATCAGAGATCTTAAGATTTCAAGTGACTATTCAGCTACCATAAAATGAGTCAATTGATACTGATTTTATCTATATGGGTAACCCAAATTAGGATTCAGGATAAAATTAAAAACGGCTTCACTTGACATCAGTTTACAAAATGATATTAAATATAGCATATATCACAAATCACGCAAATTACGGATCTTGATAGTGATTATTGAGTATCTGAATAGTTACGATTTCAATTAAAATGCAATAACCATCATTGGTCAAAATTACACTTTAAATATTTAACGGCTTAATGCTGCCGTTTTTAAGTTCAAATGCGTACAGTCCTATCCTGATTGTAAGATCAAGTTTAATTTTAAGACATGCTCTTAAAGCCTAGGACTGGATTTTCAGCCTGGCTTAGCATATACTTCTAAAATAGAAAAACCGACATTCTCAATGCAGACTCTTTATGCATAAATCATGATCGAATCAAGTCTTGCAGTACCTACCTTTGTCCAGTAATTACAAATGATACAGTACTGGGTCTCGCTGTCTGAGCTTACTTTCAGTTTAGCATGGCATTTTGGACATATTTTTAGACTTTTCGTAAATAAACCCCCTTAATACTAAAATAAATTCTATAGGACTTATGCAGTTTAACTGAGAAATCAATAGCACTACCTTTAACTGTTTAAAACATAAGTTTAAACCACAACTTCTATTATATTTGATTTTGCACATCATGTGTGTAAGTCATATCCTCTATTGTATCCCAATACAGCTGCTCTGTATTAATGCTCCATCAAACACATTCATCAGAACATGAAATTTACCCTCAGACTGTTCTTTCACAATGCGCTCATATTTTACCATTAGATCTTTTCTGTCTCTTCCAGTTCAAATTATAGTAATATTATAATTACTTTAAATTAATTGTACAAAAAATTGTTTTGTGTCAAAACTTGCCTTTAGATTAAAAATTTCACAGCCGACATCGAACCCTAGATGAGATTCGTTATTAACCATAAATGTCATAAAAACAAGGTTAGAAATCACATTTTTTGAAATTTCTACTGGAACTTAAAGGGTATTATTATATGGTAAATTCTTTGATTTATGTATCATATGTGGTCTATGATTTGATGATAATTATTTAATGGCATTAGTACCCTAATACCCTCATTTTTTCAAAGATATTATTCATGGGCTTCAGTTTTTAACCTCCTGCCATATTGAGAAAATAGGTGGCATTTTTATGTACATCTGCGGAAAGTGGCATGTATCTTCCGATCATATTACCCATATTTCCGGTTATATTTCCGGTCATGTTACCCATATTGGTCATGTTTCCATTCATGACTCCAGTCATGTTACATGTCATGTTTCCGGTCATGTTACCCATATCAGTCATGTTTCCATTCATGACTCCAGTCATGTTACCGGTCATGTTACCCATATCGGTCATGTTTCCATTCATGGCTCCAGTCATGTTACATGTCATATTCCCAGTCATGTTACCCATGTTTCCGGTAATATTAAATATCGTATCGTTCTCTCCAGTCTGCGCTTGCGTGAACCCCAGAGAAAAAGCCAAGAATAACACTAGTGTAGCGTCCATAGCAAAACGTCGTATAAAATCGATTGCAACTATTCAGAATCATTGAATCTTTAAGGATTGACGCGACACTAGCAAAGAAACTATCAATTTCATTTTCATTTTTTATCCCCATATAAAAATTAGATCATTTGGGCCAACGGTATGAATTTACCCAATTAAATAAAAATGGATTTAAAATACTCAATATAATAATAGAGAGCTGGTTTATGAATAGGCGATTTCTATTAACTATTTACCCTCTGCAGATGTCTGACAAATTTATTCATTTTCATCGCTAATATCTAAATATCGAAAACATCGAATTTTGATTTAGATTTCGTTATTCTTTTTACAACGCATTCTCTTGACCATCACGGAATCGTTTGTAGTAAAAGCAAGCTTTTCAATTGTCCTGTTTTCACTGTCAATCGCCTTTAAATGAGTTCTCAGTACTTTGAGAATCGCAATTTGGGGTGTTATTTCATCATATATTCATCAACTTACTGTTAAATACGCCCATAAAAAAACGAAATAATAGCGAGTATAACAAAGATTATGACGAGCCACCTTGCAATCTCCATAGAGAACCCGGCAATTCCCCGTGCGCCCAGTACATATGCAATCAATGCTAATACTAAAAGGGCTACTGCAAGTCCTATCAAATCAATTATGTTTCATTCCCCCTGTGGTTATTTTAACCGATAACTTAGAATAGTTTTCTTCTTAGTAAAGCGGTTAATGTATTCTCTTTCAGGCTGAGTGGCTTGAGATATGGGAGACATTAAAATGTCTCCCGAGTATGTTTACAGTTTCCTTTCCATTTTCTCTCTCTGTGTCTCTGTCTGACCCGGCAACTCTACCTGCCAGTAAGGTTTGTGGCCATAATAATTGTACATGCTGCCAAGCCACCCACGGTTAGTTGTAGGCCAGTTATCTTTATCAAAGCCCTCTGCCTTTTCCAGGACTTCTTTATCGACGTTAAGGAGGAAGGAATGCTCGTGCGGCCTCAGTGACAGGGCCCCCCAGGGAATCGCAAATAGCTTATTGCCCATACCCAGAAATCCGCCAAAAGAGAGTACTGCATATGCTACTCTTCCATCTTCGAGATCTATCATTAACTCTTCAATCTTCCCGAGGTCCTCTCCGGCTCTATTGACAACCTTATCCCCTTTTATCGTGCTTGCTGACAAAAATTGTGGATTCTCTCTGCTTACCATATTTCCAACTCCTAGAATTTCAAGAGATATACATTTTAAAGCCTGTGTCCTCAACACAACTTCAAAATCTCCTCCCCAATTAATATTATATTTGAATCTACTTAAAAACTAACAGCAATTATCAGTTTTGTAGAATATAAATGAGTGGGATAGTCTTCTCGAGAAGCTTCTCCAAAGAAACCATTTATTTTATTTTTTTACGCTTCCTTCTGCGGTTTTTATCGGTTCGGCTTCTTTTACATCTTCCTTTGTAGATTCTACTTTCTTATTGTCTATCATATATTCCACTCCTTTGTTTTTTACCGGCATTGTTTTTAAAATGCTGGCTAATCTTACTTCAAATAATATTATTATTACATTAAACGAAAAATCTAGTTATAATAGGCCATCAAAATACCATGACTCGACAATATATGATATATATCGAGAACATATTCTATAGACATTCGTATTTATATATATATGTATGGATTCACTAAATAATTTTATATTTAAATATGTTGTATTAATGAGTACTATAAACATTTGAACATGTATTTTGATGGATTTGTTCAAAGAAAATAAATTTGTTTCTAACGTTGGTGTTATCAATATGGACATAGAAAAAAAGGGTTCCGTTGCAAAAAAATATTTCTGCAATTTGACACTATAATTTTCACCTTTATGTGTCATTTTCTTCTTAATAAAAAGGATTAACTTTCCTAATTGTGAAGATTTTCACTGATTCTGTAAAAAAGCCGGATTTTTGCAACGGAACCGAAAAGAGAACATTTGTGGATAGCGACATTTACCTTAAATGTCGCTATCATAACGGTTTAGAGTCTTTTTTGTCGACCTTGTAGTGGTTCCCAAAGATTCGGATTAGAAGCTACATTTTTCGCTACATTTTTTATATTTTGCATTACAA
>NZ_JAVKPK010000022.1:0-53784 GCF_031461075.1 Methanosarcina baikalica
ATACAAATCATTTTTGTTTACCCATCTCTGTGGATTTTTCTTCAGCAAGTGATACCTTTTTACCGCAAATATTACATGTTCCTTCTTCAGTAATACAGGGCTGCTTCGGAGCTTCTCCTTCACAAATTCCGCACTTTACCATATCTATCTCACCTCCTCTCTTTCGATCCCCGGGATCTCTTTCCCAATATAAATCAGCAAGCCATTGATTTATATTTAGTCGGTATCAAAATATACTAAATGAG
This sequence comes from Methanosarcina baikalica, assembly GCF_031461075.1. Classification (NCBI taxonomy): domain Archaea; kingdom Methanobacteriati; phylum Methanobacteriota; class Methanomicrobia; order Methanosarcinales; family Methanosarcinaceae; genus Methanosarcina; species Methanosarcina baikalica. Next base: position 246 of record NZ_JAVKPK010000022.1, read on the forward strand.
TTATTATACTTTTAACGAAGTTATATGCTCGAATGAGTGGAAAGCTGGAATAAAGGCCTCTGAAAATAATGAAACTTAAAGTAGTAAACATAAAAGTGAGAAAATAGAAAGAAAATGGCTAGCAACCCGAAGAGACCTGAAGACGGAGATAAAAGTTATCAGGGAAAAAAAAGATGCATGGCGAGATCAGTATTCGACCTTTTTCACATTTTGTCCTTCTTTCGTATCCTGTACGATATAACCCAGCGACTTTATCTTCTCCCTAAACGCATCTGAAATTGCCCATTCTTTATTTTTTCGGGCAGCTTCACGTTCTTCGACAAGTTTCATCACATTTTCAGGGATTTCCTCTTTTCCTGCTTCTGCAAACAGACCCAGAACGTCCGAAAACTGCCTGTAAAGGGAATAGAGTTTTCCAAGAACCTGTCTATTCTTTCCGCTTTCAAGGTACTTATTGGCTGTGCGGGAAAGGTCCCTGAAAACCGTTACGGCTTTAGGAGTATTGAAATCGTCCTCAAGAGCTTCCCTGAAATGGTTTTCAATTTCAGGAAGGGCTTTAAGGACTTCACTGTCTTCGGGATAAGCTGCATCTTCTGCACTGGCCAGGGCAAACTCAAGATTATCGAGAGTTTCTTTGAGCCGCAGATAATTATTTTTTGCGTTTTCGGCAAAAGCGTCGGAGTAGTCCAGCTTTTTCCGATAGTGAACTGAAAGAAACATAAAGCGCACAACTTCCCCGCCGTACTTCCTGACAATCTCAGGCAACGTGAACATGTTTCCTCTGGATTTGCTCATCTTCTCTCCTTCAACTATCAGGTGTTCCCCATGAACCCAGTTATATACAAAGGGTTTTCCGGTTGCCCCTTCGGACTGAGCTATTTCGTTTTCATGGTGAGGGAAGATAAGGTCCACGCCTCCTGTATGAATATCAAGGGTCGGCCCAAAGCTGTTCATAGCCATTACCGAGCACTCAATATGCCAACCCGGACGGATTTTCCCCCATATGCTCTCATAATAAATTCCTCTTTCGATTTCCTCAGGGGTTGAAGCTTTCAAAAGGGCGAAATCGCGAGGATTGTCTTTATCATATTCGTCTACATCCACCGACGCGCCAATTATAATGTTGTCAAAATCGATCTTTGAAAGCTTGCCGTAATCCGGGAACCCAGAAATCCTGTAATATATCGACCCGCCTTTTTCGTAAGCCAGCCCCTTATCTATGAGCTTCTGCGCAAGTTCGATCATACCGTCAACATTTTCCGTAGCTCTCGGGTAGGTTGAAGCCCTTTTTATGTTCAGCATATCAAGGCCTTTAAAGAATTCTGCTGTGTATATGTCCGTAAAATCCTTAAGGGACATTCCCGCTGCTTTTGAATCTCTGATAGTTTTGTCGTCTATGTCAGTAATATTCATTACAAGCTTTACTTTATACCCCAGGTATTCGAGAGTTCTCACAAGATTATCCGTCATCAGGAAGGTTCGATAATTACCTATATGCGGCATATTGTAGACTGTAGGCCCGCAGGCGTAAATAGAAACTTCACCTTCCTTCAAGGATTTGAAAATCTCTTTCTTTCTTGTAAGGGTATTGTAAATCTGGAGCATCCTTAACGCCTCTGGAAATTTAAAGTGCCTGGAACACTTGCTAAAATGAGACCCTGTTTTTTTAGAGTCACTAGAATTCGCTTATTGTTATCTAATTGGTCAGAGATGCTTTATTACTTTCGCCGCCTCTCCGGAGATATTTGCCTCTGGAGATATTTATTGAGAGAACAGCTTGAAAGCAAAGGAAAATTTAATAAAAAGGCCAGTAGGCTGGAAAACTAAAAGGTCAGTAAACCGGGAAACTGAAAAGATAAGGAGAATTCAGGATAAACCTTCCTCAAATACGGACACTCCAACTCTCTGCAGGATCTTTTCCAACCGGAAAAGAGGAAAGCCTACTGCATTAAAGAAATCTCCCTCTATTCTTTCCACAAGCACTGCCCCTTTCCCCTGGACAGCAAAAGCTCCTGCCTTATCAAGAGGCTCTCCTGTTCTGACATAAGCTGAAATCTGTTCTTTGCTTAGTTCAGTCATCCAGACAATGGTGGACTCCAGTTCACTGATTTCCTCCCCGCTGTCAAGGTCAAGAACGGTAAGCCCGGTTATAACCCTGAATCTCTGTCCGCTTAGCTTTTTCAGCATTTCTTCTGCCTTTTCGGGAGAATGCGGCTTTCCCAGAAGTTCCCCGTTGAAAAGTACAGACGTATCAGCAGAAATTACAAGCCCTGAGTCGAAATGTTTAGCCACATCCCTGGCTTTTTCAAAGGAATGCATAATGAGAAGCTCTTCAGGGCTCAGGCCAGGATGAGGAGCCTCCCCATAGGAACTGGCATAGACAAGGAAGTTATCTCCTATCAACTGTTCAAGCAGTTCTTTTCGCCTTGGGGATGCAGACGCAAGAATAATCTGACGCATAGAAAAAAGTCAGGATAGATAGGATATATTTGTATTGTATAGGCAGGCATAAATAAAAAATTAAGGGAAAGTAACATTTATCCGTGGACATTTTCAAAAAACCTTCTGATACCATAAAGGTCTTCAGGTTTTCCCAGGAGGATGCAGGCATCTTTTGCATGAAGGAGGAAATTGCCTTCTGGAGTGTAGACTATATCCGAGCCCCGGCGAACAGAAAGTACTGTCACCCCATGCTTTTTTTTGAAGTCCAGGTCTGCAAGGGTTTTTCCGTCGAAACTGGAACCGCTTCCCACCTTAAGAACCTGGATATCTACTCCCGGAAGCCCGTCCTTTATGCTGAATTCGCTATCAATGCCTGTATTAACGGATAATTTCCGCAGCATACTGTATCCATTAGCCCGCACATCATCTACCAGTTTTTCGATATCTTCTCTCGGAACCAGATATTTTTCCAGCAAGCGGACAAAGATTTCTACTGAAGTTTCGTATTCTTCCGGGATAATTTCATCCGCACCCAGGGCATTGAGGCGTTTCATTTCCTGCAAATCCCGCACCTTTGCGATGATGCAGATATTTTGATTTAACTGCTTTGCAGTCTCTACTATTTTCCTTGTGGTGGCAGCATCAGAGATCCCGATAATAAGAACTCTTGCATTCTTGATGCCTGCATGTTCCAGTACAGCCCCAAATGTCGCATCTCCATAGTGTATATTTTCCTCTTTCATTTTTTCCTGCTTAACAGTTTCAGGGTTTACGTCTACGATAATATAAGGGATGCCTGCGGCCTTTGCGGCCTTCGAGACAGTCTTTCCGGAAAAACCGAACCCTGCAATTATAAGATGGTCTTTTATCTCGGGCTCGGCGTCTTTCTCTTCTTCAATAGGTTCCGAGTAGAGGCCATGTACCAGTTTCATGCCGTAAGCTGTGCCTGAAATTTTTTTAACAAGGAAATCGGCAGGTTTGTAAGAAGCGTTAATCAAAAAGGGCGTAACTCCCATAGTAATGATAGAGACTGCAAGAAATGCCTGGTAAGTCCCCTCTGTCAGGAGAGAATACTCCACCCCTAGCCTGGAAAGCACAAAAGAGAATTCTCCTACCTGTGAAAGTGCAAGCCCTGTTAGTATAGTGGTACGGAGAGGATACCCGAGACCGAAGGTGATAGCTGTCACTGCTACAGTTTTTATAAAAATGAGGGCAATTGATGCAAGAATAATAACGGGTAGATGGTCAAGCAAATACCCGGTGTCCAGGAGCATGCCTATGGACACAAAAAAGAAACTCATGAACATGTCTCTTAAAGGTATTATATTGCCCATCGCCTGCTGGCTGTACTGAGACCCGGATATAATGATTCCAGCCAGAAAAGCACCGAGGGCGAGAGATAAACCAATACTGGAGGTAAAGAGAGCTGTAGATAAGCAGATAAAAACAACGCTGACGAGGAATAGTTCTTTGTTGCCCGTCCTGCCTACATGATAAAATACCCAGGGAATCAGGAATTTCGCACTCAGGATAAAAATCAGGATAATTAGTGAGCCTTTGAGAAAAACTGTTGAAAGTGAATTCTCAAAGTTTACAGAACTTCCAGCCATCATTGGGGTAATAAGGATCAAAGGCACAATAGCAAGATCCTGGAATATTAGAACTGCAAGAGAGGTTTTCCCGTGCGCGGTATAGACTTCGTTTCTATCCTGAAGAACCTTAAGCACTATTGCGGTGCTGCTAAGCGAAATCAAGAAACCGAGAAAGGCAGAGGTGGCATGACTGAACCCAAGAGCTGAGCATACTATGATAACCAAGGCTGTTGTTAAGAGAATCTGAAGGGTTCCGCCCAGCAATAAGGCTTTTTTCATTTTCCAGAGTTCTTTTAAGGAAAGGTCAACTCCTATCGTGAAAAGCAGAAAGATTACGCCCAGATCGGCATTCAGTTCTACATTCTGTCCTCCACTCAGGATACCAAGTCCATAAGGCCCGATCAACATTCCGGTTACAAGAAAGCCCAATACAGGAGGGACTTCAAATCTGTAGAAGATAGTAAGAATTAAAATGGCAAAGCCAAGAATTACGTCAACGTTTGCCAGTAAAGAAGATACCATTTATTTCGCTCCTTCGGAAATCAGAATAAAGATTTTTAGATTCCCTGAAATCTTATAGGGGTAACGATAAACCTGAGCATGATACGTAAACACTTATACTCACCCGCCCCAAATCCATTATATGAGTGCAAGAGAAAAAATATTTATTAAAGGATATAATATTTTCGGTAGAAACTTTGAGAGTTATAAATATAGATAATGTTTCTAGAGCTAGACGAAAATTAAAAATAAAAATAAATATAGTCTTGAGCGCAACTACTTACACTTGAAATCTCATCATGAATTAAAACACAATATCTCGGAATGGGAAATGGGTCAGTTCAATTTAAAGTGTAATTCTTTGCGTAAATGACTATAATTAAAGGAAAAAGAGAGGGAAATTAAGATAAATAAATTTATTATGTAGACGGTGCAGAATTAAGATAGAAATATTCGGAAAAGTGCAGAATTGAGATTAACCGTCAGGGATATTACTGTTAAAAACCCCATTCAGCAGTATGAAAGAAGCCTTTCTTCTGATCGATATCCAGAATGATTATTTTTCAGGCGGCAGGATGGAGCTTGTCGGCATGGAAAACGCATCAAAAAAGGCAGCAGAAATTCTCAAAGTATTTCGTACTGCAGGTAAGCCGGTTTTCTTTATAAGGCATATATCTACCAGGCAAGGAGCCGCCTTCTTTATACCCGGAACCCCGGGAATAGATATTCATACGAGTATAAGCCCTTTTTCGGAAAAAGAAATTATTGAGAAGCATTTTCCCAACAGTTTTTTCCAGACAGAACTCTTATTCCGGCTAAAGGAAGCGGAAATAACGAACCTCGTAATCTGCGGGGCAATGAGCCACATGTGTATAGATACAACAGTCAGGGTTGCAAAGGAACTTGGATTTGAATGCACTCTTATTGCCGATGCCTGCGCTACCTGTGACCTGAAATTCAAGAATGAAACTCTGCCTGCGCACACTGTTCATACGGTATTTATGGCTGCACTGGACGGCATGTTTGCAACTGTTATGACTACAGAAGAGTACCTTTCCTGAAAACCTCTTTTTCTGGAATATCTCTATTCTGAACCGTGATATTTATAAAATATATTTAAAGAAAAAATTCATGTTTCTCAAATTCAGGGAACCGGTTCCTTGAATTTGAATATTTTCCATAAAGCTTTGGGAAGTAAGTTGCAGTTATTCTGAAGTACGAGACACGCATATTACCAGGCTGACAAGAGGTCAGAGTTTTTCGATTCTGTATCATTGAGAACTGGTATAAGAAAAAGCTGCTACTCAAATGGATCAAAAAACCCGAAATAAATAATTAAATGGAAAAGAGGGGAAAATTAAGATAAATAAATTTAGTATGTAGAAGGTGCAGCATTGAGATAAATACCAGGAAGAATTTCCAGGAGAAACTTCCGTTTTTCAGGGTTTGCCATCCATATGCAAACAAAAATAACGTAAAATGATATCATTTTAGGCCTCTAAGCCAGCATCTGGGTTTACTTTACTTTGCTCTCACCATAATTTAGGGATTCGCCTGTTTGTACTTTTTACGTAATCCTCATAATCTTTAATTTCCCGGATAAGTATCTCTTCTTTGAGCCTCAACCTGTATAGAAAACGCCGAGATATGTTCAAAATGGCTGTGATAATAATAGGAGTACCATTGCCTTCTTTTAAAAAAGAGAAATATAACAGTGATTTACGGGAATGTAACAAAGAATTAGAGAAATGTATATGGAATTTGCGATAGAGGTTGTTTCCAGAATACAAACCCATTAAATACAAATCGGGTTACTCTCTCCCGTATTTATCCTCAAGTCTTACGATATCGTCTTCTCCCAGGTAACCACCCTGTGCAATTTCAATGAAAACGAGATTTTCGTTGTCTATATTTTTAATACGGTGCTCCTCGTTTACCGGAATGTCGACAGAATCCCCGACTAAAACCCTGATTTCACTCCCGTTTTTAGTTACAATTCCCTTTCCACTGACTATGTACCAGTGCTCGTTTCTGTGAGCGTGGCGCTGAAGTGAGAGTTCACCTTCCGGCAGAACAGTAAGAGTTTTGACTTTGTACCCGGGCTTCTGAGTAAGCACCTCATAGTGTCCCCAGGGCCTTTCGGACTCACTTTTGCATTTCTGACTCACGTTTGTATTCCTCCAGAATTGTTTCGTACACCTTGATGTAATCATCTACCATCCTGTCAACAGAAAAACGTTTTTCAACATTTTCCCTGCATTTTTTGCGGGATATGGAAGCAATCTTTTGTACAGCCTCTGCAGCTTCATCAATGCTATTGACCAGAAAGCCAGTCTCTCCAGATCTTATCAGTTCAGGCATCGAACCCCTGTTCATTGCAATTACCGGTGTACCGCTGGCCATAGCTTCAACCACACCAAGTCCGAAGGGCTCATCATAATTAATCATGTGCAGCAAAGCGTAAGCATTTGACAGGAGTTCCTTCTTCCGCTCAGGATCGACATGTCCCTCATAAATAATCTGCTCATTGTCTATATGGGGCTGTACTTCTTTTTCGAAATAGGCCTGATCCGCGATAAAACCAGCTATTCTAAGTTTCCTTCCTGTCTTTTTTGCAACTTCTATTGCTTCTTTTGCACCCTTATCTTCATGCAGGCGCGATAAAAAAAGGAGATAGTCCTGTGGGCTATCATTGAAATGCAGACCTTCTATGTCGATTCCGTGCCGAACCGTAGCTATATAATCCAGCTCAGGGCATTTGTAGGCATCACTTATGGATACATAAAAAGTGTTATTATTGTACTTTTTATAGACAGGCAGAATTTTCCTGGAAGAAATGCCGTGTATTGTGGTCACAACAGGCGTATTGACAAGCGCACTGTAAGTAAGAGGGAGATAATCAAAATGGTTGTGTATTATATCGAACTCACTTGCTCTCTCAAAAACTTCTGATATATGCAGGCACTCGCATACCTTTACCAATATACTTTTATCTTCTTCGTAGGGTCTAGGACATACTGCATGAAGTTTGGCTGCCGTATGAGAATCCGCTGTCGCAAATAATGTAACGTCAATTCCCCTTTTTACCAGCCCTTCGGTTAATAAAGATACTATAGATTCCCATGGACCATACTTTTTAGGTGGCGTGCTCCAGGCAATCGGAGATAACATTGCAATTCTTATGATAATACCCCCAAAATTACTCACATCCCTTAATTTATTTTTTATCAATATTTTTGATTTTAGGAGCGTCACCCATTATTGAGATACCCAAAATCAGTCTATTGATATTAGCTTTAAGTTGTCAAAAATATGTAATTACCAATCCATTTAAAACTGAAAAACACAACCAATAGCCAATAATTGAAGAAAATAGGCTCAAAAAAAGTTGCCCATTATCTTAAATAAGATGGCTGATGATGTTGTTTTTCCCAAGTTGAATATTACGATTTCATTTTAATTTAATATCACCTTTTTTTGGATCATTGGAAAGCCCCCTGTTTTCTTCAAACCATCTGCAGTATTCATCAGGGCATTGTGTTTCAGGGCATCCATGGATATACTCCAGGATATCGTGCACTTTTGCACTGGCCATTGATACGGATGTATCTGCGCTTCCATAATAAATGCGGATTTCATCATCCACTAAGACCCATCCGCAAGGGAAAACAACATCATTAACGTCTCCACTGCGCTCATACATTTCACGAGGCCCGAAAACCCATCCTTCGGACCTGTGAAGCACTTTCCTGGGATCTTCAAGATCAAGAAGGGCCAACCCAAGCCGATAACTTGCTTTAGAAGTCGTCTGCCGTACTCCATGGTACATAATTAACCATCCGTCAGATGTGCGGATTGGCTGTGGGGATAGCCCGATCTTGTTTGCATCCCACCACCCACCTTCCCGAGCATACAGAAGGACCTCGTGTTCTCCCCAGTATTTCATATCCGGGGAAAAGGAGATCCAGATATTTGCCTTTGCACCCTGCATACCAGACACAGGCCTGTGCAAAATTGCCCACCTGCCATTAAATCTTACAGGAAACATGGCAGCATCTTTATTTTCAGGCGGCAGGATAGCTCCCATTCGTTCGAAATTACGAAAATCTTCTGTAAGGGCGAGAGATGGTAAGGGGCCTGAATCTGAAAAAGCGGTATATGCTACAGCCCATTTTCCCATCTCATCTATGTAAGTTATGCGCGGGTCTTCAATGCCGTATATTTCTTCAGGATAGTTTAAAGGATCAGGAGAAAAAGTTGGTTCGGTGTCAATTTCCCAGCCATCAACTCCATTCTTACTCCTTGCTATTGTAAGGTGAGAAAAGCCTCGATGGTCTTCGACACGCACCATTAATAGAGTTATACCATTAACTATAGCCGCTGCAGGGTTAAACACTGAATGAGCCTGATACGGCCAATCTTCAACAGTAAGTATAGGATTTTTCTTATACCTTTGGAACATTTCTCCATGGTCTTTCCATATCATGTTACTTCCCTCATTCCGCCTTGACTGATAAGAGGCTCTTTCGTTTTTCCAGGGCCTCATCACTAATTCCATCACTTACTCTGGATTGCAATATCGTACTGAAGGCTTTATTTGTGTGTTCATTTAAAGAGCTCAATGCCATAAGGAAGCAAATTACGGGTTCAGCACCCTGGTTGCAATTCATTCCGTCAGAATTGAGCCCGTCACAGACCGCGCCTGTTGAATAATCGTACATAACAGTTCGCAAGCGGTTTCTGCCCAGGAAGTACTCAAAAGAGTATTTTGCAAGCTCGAGATACTTTTCCTCACGCACGATCTCATAAGCTGAAATATATGCCTGAGTTAAATAACCTGCCTCTATAGGCTGCTGGTCAAAAAGCGGTTTTTCTCCATTGTAGGAGTACCAGCCCTGGTTTCCAACAGTGTCAAAAAAGTCGCAGTTCCACTGGATTTCGGTAAGAAAATCCAGGGTGGCAAGGCCAATTTCTCTGTAAGTTCTGTTTTTGGTGTAATTATACGCCAGTAGAAGGGATTCGCTCAGTTTTGCATTACTGTAGGTAACTGTGGGCTCAAACCAGTTCCAGTCTTCTTTATGGTTGGCCTCATATAAGTCGACCAGAGAATCCGCGTGGCTGATAAATATGGATTCAAAGTAATCTCTGTCTACAAGAGTGTCTATGGGCTTGACAACGTCTCTACAGGAGTTGAATACGGACTCAAATTCATCTATATCTATTCCTGCCCTTAGAATCTCATACAACCCGCACATTGCATAGGCTTTTGCCCTCGGGGAATCCAGATTTTCCATTTCCGGCCCGGATTTGCTGACAAGGGTATGTGCAAGAGTGCGTATATTTCTTGATAGGTAAGAGCAGCTTATCACATGTCCGAGCCCGTAAATTGCACGCCCGAGAGTGTCTTCGCTGCCTTTCTCATCCAAAAATTCTCTCTGATAGCTCATGAAGTTATGAAAGTGCCCCGTATCAGTCTGAGCATGTTCAAGAAAGCTCATGTATGTGGTAATTATCTTCCGGAACTCTTCGACTTTTTGCGGGTTATCTATCAGCTTTGTCAGTGCAACAAGCGCTCTTCCAATGTCATCAGTACTGTACCCATAACGGCGAGCCGGTACACCAAGATTGGTATGCTGGATAATGCCCACATCATCGGTCAATAGCTTAAGATGATCAAGTTTAACTTCAGGCAGCTGAATTGGAAGGAAATAAAATCTGTTTTGTATTCCGGGATAAGTATTGTAATTCATTAAAGCCTTACCGAAAACAGTATTATATTTTTTACCTACGTTTTTCCATGTCATTTTTCTACCAAAATCGTATGCTTTTTTGCGCATATTATCACACTCTTCTGGATTTTCAATTAAGTATGACAGGGATTTTTTAAAGCCATCAGTGTCTCCGAAATCTATGAGCAGCCCACGATTGTCGGAAAGCATCTCCTGAGCGTACCAGTAAGGAGTGGATACTATTGCTTTTCCCATACCCATTGCATAGGTCAGAGCACCGCTTACTATCTGTTCTCTGGAAAGGTAAGGAGATACATAAATGTCACTGGCGAGGATATAATTACAGAGTTCTTCTTTTTCGACAAATTTGTCGTGGAATACTACATTGTTTTCAAGCCCGAGTTCGGAGACCTTGTTCTTAAGATATTGCCTGTATGCTTCTCCCTGAGTCTTTTTGACCATAGGGTGCGTGGCACCCAGTACAAGGTAAATAAGGTCAGGATACTGGTTTACAACGTCAGGAAGAGCCTCGAGCACGCTTTCAATACCTTTATTCTTGCTTAACAGGCCAAAAGTAAGGACAAGGGGAGACCCTTTAAGATTCAGCATTTTTTTATACTTACTGCAGTTGTTAAACGGATAGTCAGGAACTCCATGGAAAATAATTTCTATTTTATCTTCAGGAGCCTTATAGACATCTTTGAGCATATCAACTGCAGTCTGGCTCATTACAACCAGCTTTTCGGAATACCTTATGAGCTTTTCAGTGGATACTCGATACTCAAGTTCGGGCTCCCGGATCACAGTATGCATTGTGGTTATTACAGGCTTGTTTATTCCTGATAAAAGAGCAAAAATGTAATCTCCTGCATTTCCCCCATAAAGGCCGAATTCATGCTGAAGACATACGATATCAGCATCAGATTGATTTATATAATCCGCAGCCAGGTAATAATCCTCAAGTTTTTCCTTTTGAATTTGAAAAACGACTTCTTCCGGATAATTATAAGTTTCAGAAGGATCACTCAAAGCAATGACTTCGCAATGAACGTCATTATTTTCTCCAGAAACCGAATTTAAAAGATCAGAAGTAAATGTAGCAATACCACATTCTTTTGGAACATAAGTTCCTATAAATAATACTTTCAATTGCTTATTCAATTTACCACCAAACTTATATTAATTTATAGACTTTTTGATATCTGGTCGGACCCGCAAGTTACTGAAAACAGTGAGTATAATAAGCTCTCTGTATTTTTTTAAATGTTGATGTCATACTCGTTTTTTCAGAATAGATCAATAACTCACGGACATTGCTAAAATCTAGATAAAATTCCAGATCAAAATAAAATAAAATAAAATAAAATAAAATAAAATAAAAGCACTTGTCAGTTTTGTAGGATTACTACTCGGACCTTTAGTAATGGCAATTACCAAAATAAGATAATTGGGAGGAGTTATTGAAAAACGTATGCACAAGAATCTCTCTACATTTTTTCCAAACATTTAAATTGTGTCCGGTTTTTCAGATTTAATCAATAACTCACGGCCAAAACCTATTATTTAGTTGTTTCTTTTTGTATGGATTTCTTTTTCGTTTTTTAGTTCTGCATTGATTTTGCCTGCAGCTCCTGGCGCAATATTTTTGTTTGTTTCACCCCTATTTTTTACCGCCATGTATTTTTTATGCAAGCAAGTTATGAATTTACCCTCCGGAAATAGCCCATATAACATCTTATGCAGAAGGATTATAAATTTCTCCCTTTAAAATATTCTGCAGAATATAACAGTATTTGAACATATAAATAGCCATGTATATTTTAAATTTATTTTAAATGAGAAAAAGATCAAAATTTAGTGCCTAAGTTGTAACCCTAATTTGACAGAAGCATACATTTTTAATGTATAAATGGGCTTCATGCTTCTGTTTTCTACATACAATTCAAATTTATATCTTGTGTTTATTGATTTTTGACATTTTCATTTTACAAAAATGTAATGTGTCGATGCAACGTGTTTTTTGTAAGAAAATACTGTATTAATTAGCAGGATCTGTCACATTAGGGTTGTAATGCAAAAGATGAAAAATGTAGCGAAAAATGTAGCTTTCGATCCAAATCATCTGGAACCGTCAAAGAATCGAATTGCCGGCATTCTTCAAAGGGATATTTGTCGGCCTCTTGGCAACTCAGGAAGCAAATTAGGATGCAAGCGCTTTAAGTGCCTGAAGGATACGAATGTCTAAGTTATACCTGATTGACTTTACTATTTCTCTTACCATGTTCAGCTCTGTGCTGTCCAGCACATTTGCGGCCTTAATAATCACAAAGTAAACGATAACAAAAGTTACATATTCCCAGTCTGCTCCTGAAAGCAGGAGTGCTTTTCTGGCGGCAAGCATGAACACAATCATGAAGATCCCGATAAGGGTCACCCTTCTGTACAGAGAAGTAAAGGGATGTATATGCTGCTTCCTCCAAGTTCTTAAAGTCATTAAGACTTCGATCGATGCAAAAGATGCAGAAGATGCAACCGCTGCGCCTACCATTCCATACTGAGGTATGAGTATAAAGTTAAGAAGGGCGTTCATTCCTGCACTTGCTACCGAACACTTCATAAGGAAGTCAGAATCTCCGGATGCCATTATCGTGTGATAGTTAAATCCGAAGTATGAGTTTGTTACGAATCCCAGAGCAAGGATGCGGAGGACAGTGGCGCCACTTGCATAGGCTCCTCCGTAAATTTTTGTGAGAAGAAACTCAGGATACACAAACATCAATGCAAAGACCGGAAAGGTAAGCATGAAGCACCATTTTGTCATTATCTGGTAGATGGGACCAAGCGATTCTGGCTTGTTTTCTCCCCATAACTTTGATGTTACAGGGACATACACAAAGCCCATGGAGTTGATCATCATGGACAGAAATCCTACAAGAGGATATACTGCACTGTAAACTCCTACTACCTCAGCTGACTTGAAATAGCCAAGCATTATTGTATCTGTCCAGGTCATGAGGTTTAACAGAGTTGCGCTTATCAAAAGTGGAAACGAATACCTGATCAATTGTTTGGTTGGCTCGCTGAATTTCAGTTTCCATTCGAGTTTAAACGGAGGACTCTTGATAAAGTAAACCGACATTATGAAAAATGTGAATATCATTGAGAATAGGTCAGCGAGCACTATTCCTCTAAGGGACACGCCCAGAAACACAGCAGTTGAAGCAAATCCGAGCAGGGAAATCGGTCTTATGATGCTATAGAAGTAAGTATTGACATTTGTACGGTCAAATCCCCTGTAGATTGCTACTGCCAGATTCAGGACTATGGTAAATGGAATGGCAAAGATCATTATCCTGACTACGGACAGAATTTTGCCCTGCGCATCGAATCCTTTCCCTACTAAATGTTCAAACAGAACCGGCGAAACCAGCATGGCAAGTACACCGGCAATCAGGCCCATCATTATGGCTGATATTACTAATTCCTGAATTTTAGGTTCCTCATGCCTGCCCCTGAAGTATGCAATATACCTTGGTACTCCTTCATGGAGCCCGAGAGTTGCTACGGCTCCAGTGATTGATATTACCGTTAGTGCAAGGGAATATGTTCCGAAGTCAGCTGGAGGGAGATATGAGGTGAGCACTCCTTTAATGAGAATATCGAACAGCAATCCGGCAAGAGTTCCTGTAAAGATTACCCCTGAACCTACCACTATTCGGTTGATTGAGTCATTAACTGACATGTAAACACCGTTTTATTGCCCCTGTTCCAATCTTCCCGGACTAACGAACAAGAACAGAATTCTGTTGCCCAGCCAGTGACGACTTGTAAATCAGTTTCAGTCAACTCAAGGTTGAAATTTAGAGAATTCTTCTCTGCGATCTCTTTATTTTTCACTTATTTTTCCTTCGTTAGCACTCATTATAATAATTTTAATATAGTGTACTTCTTAATTATTTTTAAACGTTTCCTTTTGAATTTAGGCTCTATAGAAATACTTTAATTTGAGAGAATTTGTCCACGGATAAGAATAGAATCAAAGCAACTCTACATAGAAATACCAAGGCATTTTGGCGAAAAAACGTAAATGTAAGCCTGTAAATATTTATATGAGCTTAAAAAAGTTAAGAGATTAGGGCGTGGGGTCAATTACGAGAATCGCAAACGAAAGCATGGTTTCTCAAATCTAACCAAAAAAGGTGAATTAGAGTTTTGCTTTCCTAACCTAAGTGCACACAGAGTTAGATATTTTACATTGAAACTGAGCTTGGAATTTAAATTGAGAGGACTTACTGATTTAATTAAATTTAACAGAGGATGTTTTGAAGGAAAGGGAGAAATGGCAATATTGATGGAAGAGAAAGACATGGAACAAAATCTTGACAACTTATTACGTGTTCCACACAGTGCAGGAGTTTATGTTCTCCGTGAGAGATGGTCATCAACTTAAAATAGGGGTCCTGGAAAAAAAGAATTTTTAGAGAAATTTTGAGCTATTGTCTAAAAAGATGGTATTACAGTATAAAAAAAAGCTACTACCATCCTGTAAAAATATCAGGTTGCTTTGCCGTTCTTGCAGAAGTACTGAGATGGCATTCCTTCTCCGAGATCGTACTCTTTCCAGACCTCACAGCTGTTACAAATGCATTGTCTTTCAGAGTTAAGATCCTGGCAGGTGGCTTTGCCTGTCGAGCAGTATATTCCTGGAACGTCCTCTGGATTCGGGACTTCTACTCCGGGCATGGCCCCCATCGCCTTTTTTGAGCTCTGAAGTTTGTCCTGTGCACATTTACTGTCTGCCTGGACAGGACACTGTGAACACATACACTTTTCGATGTTAGATCGTGCATAAGGGACCTCAAAGTCCGTACCTCTTTCCCTGGGTGTTGGAAAACGGGTTTCTTCATTTGGTGTGTTTCTACCTTTATTCATATTATCCCCCAAATTAGTATCTCGTATTAGGTTGTGACTTTAGAGCATAAAAGGCTTTTCAGTTTTAGAACGAATATAAAATAGTTGCCTAAGAGGCTAATATACCTGAAATTAAACAAATAATTACAATCAACTTAACCGGTTTCAAACTAAGAAGTGAACTACCATTCGAATTGCCGTATAGATTTCCCGTTTCTTCTAGGGTTTCCATGGTTGTAAATTCGGGAGTAATTTTTTCCTTTGGTCGATGTTTTCTGCAGTTTCACAATTCGATGAGTTTTTAGGATATCATTTTCAAAAATTATACCCTTAGACGATGATAACTCTAATTTTCATATTTAAGGAGAGCTGATCATTTTCGCAGGTGGTCTACATGAGAAAAATACCCAAAAACAGACCCTTCGGGGCTTTACTATACTTGAGTGGTGAGAGCGAAGACATGAAAGACTACAGAAGCTCCAGAAAGAGAAAGGAAGGCCAAAACTGTGAAAGGGTATCATATAAAGTAATATATCTTAATACTGTAAAAAATTAAAATATAATTAAGGAAAAACCGTTCATGTGGTTCAGATCTCTCGGTAGGAAGAATGACCAATTGCACTTTGAGATTAGAGGATCTCGGCCACAGGCTTGAATATTAAGGGCTTTTATTCTTCTGATCCTGTGAACTTACAACCGGATACCCCGCATCTATCCAGGAAGTGATACCTCCTGCCATATTATATACCTGAGAATATCCTGCATTTTCAAGGATTGTGCTTGCTGCATCACTTCTGTGTCCTGTTCTGCAGTAAACCAGTACTTTTTTGGTTTTAGGGACTTCGTTTATGCGAGCCTTTAGCAGTTGATCCGGATTCAGATTTGATCCAGAGGCATTGTTTACAGGGATCTGGTTTGCCCCTTCGAGATGTGACGAGTTAAACTCAGCAGGCGTACGAACATCAAGCACGAACACGTCGCCTTTTTCAATCATTCCCCTGGCCTCTTCGACACTTACATTCTTAAACCCCGACGGAGTCTCCTTTTTTTGATCTCCAAAGATTAAAAATGCTATAAGAAACAGGAAAAGAAGAGCCCCTGGATACGTCAAACTATTTTTGTTCAATCAGCTTCCTCCAGTATTGTATTTGATACCCTGAAAAGCAACTGGATACAGTTATTTCTTTGTTATTACGCATATATTTATGTAGAAATTGCTTCCCTTGTATAATTCGATTTACTTACAAGAGATTATTGACCATTCATACACATTAACCTTCGTTTGATTTTTAAGCGGGATTCTGGGGATAAATCCATTAATAAAATAAGCTAAAGAATAACATATATAATTCCAATTATTCCTATTACCATCTATAATGTTTGTTAGAAGCCATTACAAATGATTAAGGAATAGGAAAAATTTAACGTCAAACGTCGCGTATAAAATGAAAATGAGTAATATATCTCACGATTGTTTCATGGACTGAAACAGAACAGAAAAGTAGAAACTATCAGAAATGTTTAGAATCCATCCCCGGAATATACCCATCAAAAATGTAAAATAAGGCTCATTCGCCGACCTATTTTGAGGTTACAGGTCAGTATCAGGAGGAAAGACCCTTTAATGCATTTTAGGTTTTATTGGAGTAAGGGCCTTTCGCTCCAATCTGACGCAGACTGTACGAACGAGTCATCATCGTTTTTACGTTTTATAGCTAGGCCAATTTAGTCTTTACCACCAGTTACAGTCATTTCCGAAGAAATTACCACAACCGAAGAAACTAACAAAATCGAAGTTGCATTTGTTTTTGCAACATCTGTCGCATCTGTCCCATCTGTCACAGCATCTGTCTCTGTCACATCTGTCACAGCATCTGTCTCTGTCACAGCATCTTTCCTTTTCTACGCATACGAACTTTTCCTTTTCCACAAATTTGAACTTTTCTACGAACTTGAAATTGACCCTATCCCTGTCGAACCTGTCGAAACTACCTGCACTTACTGACGCAGCTGTTACTGAAGCTACAAAAAGCACTAGCATAAAAATGCACAGTGTCTTTTTTATTCCAAATTTCCCCATTTTCCTACACTCCAAATTTTTTGTTTTATTTGATACAATCTAAGGTTAATATTCCAGTCAATTTTTCATCGGCAATTCAGTGGATAATTTTATTTTTAATTTTATTTTACCAACCAGTCATCCAGAGTTATCTTGGAAAGCGTGGTACTGGTAAAATTTACTCCCATGTCCTCATTTTGTACGCATTGGACTTATAAGCCGACGAAGATGACCCCTTAATCGCATCATTAGGTGATTATTCGTCAGAGAATATAATATATAGAGAAATAATAATTAGAAACCAATATTAAATAAAACTTGACATTATCTAGCCCTGTTTTCTTAGATATCTTCTTAAAATAGTATTTATCACAATTCATTATTATCAACCGTATTGTTTTTTCCTTAATTATATATAAATTGCAATTTAAGTTTCCAATTTATAATTCATTTCCAGGCATACTCATGTAATTTTTATCATGGGGAAAAAAGTTCACTTTAATGTGTGCTCCACAAAGATCCGCTATATAAAAACCAGCATCATGTGGCTTGTTTCCCCCCGGCGGAACAGTTAATTGGCTTGTTCTGAAATTCCACCCCGTTATCGAATGAACTGCCGGATTCAGGGCAATAACTGTCTATATTAATTAAGTATCTGATGGCTTTTAAGGTAAACCTGAAACCGTTTTCATAAGGTAAACCTAAAAGACGTTGGAGATTATCTATAATAAACAAATATTAACTTTTTACATCAATATCTGGCTTTTCAATGAATGATAAGTCCTCATCCATTCTTATCTTTCATTTCTTTCCACTTAGTTGTAGATTTTCATACTCAGATGATCTGTATAGAATTCAAAAATAACTGCTATAAATCTGGAGAGATAAAGGAATAGCCAGCACTTTTATACCTATGCACTTAGATTGTATATTAGAAGGAAGGTTGGGTATTTTGTTGCCTGTGAAGGGTTTCTATTACCATGATCTTAAATGGAAAAGAAGATCAATTTCCGATTTCTTATAAATGGGGTTCTGTATTTCACAGGAATATGTTAGAAAACTCAAGCCAGGGGATCCATTAAGGCACTGGATAGTCCACGCTCTGGAGCACAGAATAAAAAAAGTGCGATGTAAGGGAATTCAGAGTAAGGTCGGCGTCCCATAAAGTATATAGATATGAGTTTGAGGGAGAAGGATTCAGCGTCATCGCAAAATATTTAGCACAACCCACAGGGAAAATAAAAAAGTACGATGCTAGAGAAGCCATGCTGAATGAATATTATAAATTAAAGAGGCTTGAAAAAATAATAGATGTACCTGAGCCTATTGACCTGAACAGTCATTTTAACTGCATCCTTATGACCAAGTATATCCCTGGAAAGCCTTTTTTCTGGTACCTGAAAAACGAAAAGAAACTGGATGAAAAACTAGAAGTAATAGTCAACTTGTTGAGCAAACTTCATCGGGCTACAAAGAACTATTACAATAAAGACAAGGATTTTAAAAAGATTTGCAGTAGCCTCCAGTATATGCCACTCCGTAGTTCGACCAGAAAAATATGAACAAAAACTTGAAGGATGGCAGAAAAGTCCCTTTCTGGACGAAAACCAGGGCTGTACAATACACAGTGATGCGATCCCTGTAAATCACCTCTTTTACAGGGGTAAAACCTATGCAATAGACCTGGAGCACTCCACAGAGCACAGGAATGCTGCAAATGACCGTGGGTATAATGTGCGCTGAAATACTCCATCATTTCGCACGAAAAAGCGTAGCATATACCTCTATTCCCCATATCAAGCGCTTCCTCCGCAATTACAGCAGAGACGGAAAGGAATACCGCCGGATAAAAAGGATTCTTCCACTCTATATGAGCTACGGCCTGCTCAGAGTCGCCTGGCGAGAAAAAAATCCATCCACAGGGAATACCTTATAAGAAAGGCAATAGAATTCCTGGATCGGCCTCCGATATAAGAATTTAACGCATAAGATGGGCAGATAGAAAATAAAACTAATCTTAGAAAGAATTAAAGATATAAGGAAATAGCCTGAAGATAAAGGATTAAGTAATGAACGCTACCTGATACCCCGGATGAACGAAAATGCGGCGTACAAAATAGAAATGAGTACGGGGAACCTGAAGATTTTTCCCTAGATAAAACAGAATCGAAAATTCAGAGTTTTTATAAAGTTTTAGAAGTATTTACTTTTTCTCGAGATTATATAAAAAATAAAAAAATATGAAATAAGACTCATTCGTAGACCCACTTTGATGATTGCAAACCAATATCAGAAAAGGATTTACGCAGTTTAACTGAAGAACAAGCGCATGAGGCCTCAAACAGTCGAATTCATAATATTTGTGGCAGGCTTGCTCATACCTTTTTACTTCTCAAGCGCATAAGTCCTATTAAGAACACTCCTCATAGATATTTAAGTTTTAATAGATTGAGGGCTTTACTGTCCTGCAATCCGTGAAGAGCTGTACGAACGTGTCGTCTTTATTTTACACCTTAGACTATGCCAGTGTAGTTAATCCCACAAACCTTCAAACCCGTCCCAGCTGTCAACACCGTTCAAGCCGGTCCCAAAAAAGTTGGATCCGAAGAACGCCAAGAAATCAAAGTCGCAGTCATCCTCCTCGTAGCAGCAGCCGCAATGATCCCTCTCGTAGCCACAACCGCAATTCTTCTCATAGCCACAGCCGCAATGATTCCTCTCATAGCCACAGCCGCAATGATTCCTCTCATAGCCACAGCCGCATTTGTTCTTATACCCACTGTTCCAGTAGCCAGCGCTAGCTGATGCAGCTGTCAGCGACACTACGAAAAATACCAGCACTAAAATGCTCATTGTCTTTCTAAATGTTCCCATCTGTATACACTCCTCAATTTGATACTATTTTGATACTGTTGGTATTTCAATCTCTTTCCATTGGCAAATGCAGCGCTTAAAAATAATTTTACCAGTCAATCATCCATGTCTATTTCGGGAAGATATAGTACTGGCAAATTTTACCCCTTTTTATGTGCTGAAATTATGAGTCAATGAAAATAATTTTAAATATGCCAACAATTGTACGTATCAACAGAAGATTATTAGTAGAAGAATATAATATATAACGAAATATAAATTAGAAACTATAATTAATTAAAAAGATATATCTTATAGTATATTTAATACAGCTCAGTTCTGGATCATGATATCTTACACAACTATATTTTATCAATCGTAACACCATTATTACATGACTTGTCTTAAAATCCATTTCATTCGCAATTATGGGGATTTAAGGATTGCTCTATGATGTGAAATTAGACTGTTAATTCCAGGGATAGATTCAAAAAAACTAATTTTGAATTAGGAATAACCTTCAAATATCTCCTGAATTTGCCTGCAAAGAGAGAACAGAAGATAATTTGATTAATATGATTTCATTTTATGAGATTAAAGTCGTTTAATAAATTACAGTAATAAAGGCTAACTCTAACAAGAGGTAAGAGATTGGCACCAAAACAAAAAAGCTGAAAAAGTTAATACAGAGATGAAGCTACATTTTCAACGGAATGGAATCGAAAAAATATAAAGATAAAAATTAAATTGTTAGAATAGGGTTTAACTTTCAGTTATAGTGAACGCAAGAGGTGTACTCCTTTTACTGCTTACTTTTTTCCTCAATGTCTTCAATACAGAGCAGATACTAAAACCAATACAGTCTTTAACGTTGTCGGAGCAGAGCTCTCATGTTATGCTTCAGTCCTTATTGACTACACTTTGTGATCCTTGAATGGATATGTGAACTTGTAGCCTTTGCAGGTTTAATTCGGCTGCTTAAATGTCCAGGGGAAAAAGAACCGGTAACAGGCAGGTAGCAAAAACTATTGGAAACTTTAGAAAATCTACTTTTTTTCCCTTTCCGATAACATGTTAATTTCACTGGAAAGACGTTGTACTTCGCTGCGCAGTTCTTCAATGTCTTTTGAGAACGACCCTTTATCTTTTCCGACAAGCAGACTTGCAAGGGCTGCAGTTATGTATCCGAAAACTGCAAAAGCATAAACGGCCAATAGAAAAGCCAGTATTCGACCTTCGGCAGTTTTTGGCCAGTAGTCGCTTCCTATTGTTGTCATAATCATTGCTGTCCACCAGAGAGCGCCCCAATAAGAAGTAAGCCCTGAACGCTCAAAATCGTACATGCCTGCTGCTCCAAGAAAAGTTACCAAAGTTGTAAGAAGGAGGACGTACTTCAAGTCTCGTTGCCTCATCACTTGCCGAACCGTTTTTATGCCTCTATTAAAAGAAGAGAGAATCCGAGCCAGGTTTAGAGATCGGACAAAATTCGCAAATCTGACCATCCTGAATCCGCTAAATAAGCTTAAAATCCTCAATGCGGGCAAAAATAATGAAAGAACAACAAGCCAGTTCCTCTTTAAATAGTCTTTTTTGTGAGGGGAAATGTCCAGTTCGATAAAAAAGTCAATTATAAATATACCCCAGATAACCAGGCTTAATGTTTGCAAAAATGGAGATAACCCATAGACAAAATCGACAAGAATTAGAATCAACCATATAATTGACAAGAGCATTAGAGGGAAATCAAAAAGAGCATTAATCTGGGAAAGTAACTCTATTCTTTCTTCATTTAATCGCTCTTTATCCATATTACTCTCGTCGAATTTATAGTCACCTATAAGCGATTACACCCATCAATTAAAATTGATAAATATACTTAGTCCTCTAGGAGCATTTATAGATAATCTTTAACAATTTATTTTAGCCGGACAATTTGTTTAACGCTGAACATACAATCAGAGAGAATAAATTGGAAAGCCTGATTTGAGATATCGAGCTTATCCCAAAAGCCATTTCATTTTTAATCATTGAGCTGGTTTCAAAATTCAGATTATCCATATTTTTGACCAAAAACAGGTATTCCAGTTCTGTTGATCTTGTTTATCTCCTCCGAATAAGATTCGAAAAGCAAATTTTGAGTTTTGGGATGAGCTCATAAGAAAACATCCACACAAAATAATGAACACCAGAAATAACCAGAAAAGAAAAGTAAAGCACTGTAAACTGTAGAATTACAAGCTTGCAGCCTCTACTTTTGAGCCGAAATCTCAAATCAAATGATAGAATACTATCACTTTATCCATGCTTCGTTAAACAAACATTTACCGATCAATAGTTAATCCTACTACTCATTCTTCCGGCTATGTCCGTGTTCTTGATCATAGTCGTGTTTCCAGTAATGTTGCATGTAATGGTTTTAGTCGTTATTTGAGTCATATCATCTATATTTCTGATTATAACCATTTTTCCTGTTATGTTATCCATTTTCCCGGCCATTTTGGTCATGTTATCCATTTTTTCGGCCATTCTAGTCATTTCTATGTCTTGGATTATAACAGTGCTTCCGTCCATTCCACTGATGTAATCCATTTTTTCGGCCATTCCCATGTTATCCATTTTTTCGGCCATTTCGGTCATGTTATCCATATCTTTGAATATAATCATGCTGCCGGTCATGTCACACATCATGGGCCTAGTTATATTATCCATTCTACCGGGCATGTTGTCCATTCTTCCGGACATGTTGTCCATTCTTCCGGACATGTTATCCATTCTTCCGGCCATTTCGTCCATACTACCCATGTTTCTGATTATAACCATTTTTCCAGTCAGATCACATGTTATGGTTCCAGTCATATTTCCGGCCATGAGCACAGTCATGTTTTCCATTCTTCCGGTCATATTTTCCATGTTTCCGGCCGTTCCGGTCATATTTTCCATGTTTCTAGTCATATCGCATGTCATGGTTCCGGTCATGTTTCCAACCATGACTATAGTCATGTTCTTCAGGATTCCGGCCATTCCAGGCATTTTGTCCATTCTTTCAGACATTCCAGACATGTTATCCATTCTTTCGGCCATTCCACCCATTTTTCCGAACATAACCACTTTTCCGGGCATATTATCCATTTTGCCGATCATAAGCGCTTTTTCGGTCATATTACCCATGTCTTTGATTATGACTACCTTTCCGACCACGTTACATGTCATAGGGCTGGTCATGTTACCCATGTTTCCGGTCATGGCTTCAGTTTGGTTTTCTGCCATGGTTCCAGTTTGAGTTTGGGTCATGTTTCCAAGCCGGGTTCCACCCATGGCTCCGGTAATATTATCCATACCGACCACAAATGCGTTTCCGGTCACGTTGCAGTTAATGGTTTTAGTTACATCTCCGGCCATGATTATACTCATGTCCTTCATATTTTCGGCCGTGTCAGTCTGCGCTTGCACAGATACAACAGACAACGTTAGGCATAACGCTAGCAGAGAAACTATTAATTTCAAATTCATTCTTTACCCCCCGTATGCGAGTTCGACCATTGGGTCGATCATATAGCTCAATTAAATAAAAATTAATTTAATATAAATCATCTGAATAATAAACCGTTCGCGTATAAATAATTAATCTATATTAACTATGAAGAACAGTCTGGTTTTAAGAAGCAATAGGCGTTTTAAAAGTAGTCATATTCCATATATTTATAGAGCTCGTCCCAAAACTCAAAATTGCTTCTCTGAATATTATATTCTGAATAATTAATAGAATTTCGGATCATGAAAATAGTTATGAAACTATTATTAGTTGAGAATAATATTGGTTTTGGGATGAGTTTATCATATGTAATAAACAGATATCGAGTAGCATACCCAAAAACCATAAAGAAAAATCGTATTTAATGCTTACCTTAAACTGTCTGTAATCCCGTTTTTTGCTTTCAAGCAAAACCTTGCCTGAGACTTATTTTGAACAATCTACCGCATTTATACATATTTTGATTCTTCCAGGTTTATTCTTCACCAGATAAACGGCACAAGCCGGTACCTTACCTTTTTCGCATATTCTTTATATCCTGAAAGCTCCTTGTAGAGCAGCCTGTCTTCAAAGTATGTACGAAAAACAAAAGCAACAGCAAGTAACAGTACAGGGATCAACCCGTAAAGGGAGACAATGATAAATGGAGTGCAACCGTAAAATAGAATCATGCCGGCATAGCCCGGATGCCGGACAATAGAATAAGGCCCTGTGGAAACAACCTTGCGGCCCCTCTCCTTTTGGACCCGGACTGTCGTTTCAAAAAGCTTGTCCCACCACTTCATTTCTCCTAGGATCATTCCACTACAGGCACTGATAATCTCCGGATTTAACTTGAGAAAAAGAACCATATTGAAAAATAACGAGACGAGATAAAGGCTGAAGAAAATCCATGCCCTTGACAGGTCAAGCCTACCAGCAGAAAAAAGAACAATACCATCATGAAGAATAGGCTCCCTATAACCTGTGCGGCCCTCCTGGCAACTGCCTTCCAAAATACTGCATTCTTTTCCACCATATTCTCCCCAAAAAGGGATTATTTTTTGTGCTCAAAAAGATTTGGACAGCTAAATTCAGGGCTCGGCAGGAATATAAATTCCTTAAACGGAAAATTTTGGAGGGAAGTGATGCAGGGAAGGAAAAAGGAATGGAGCTGGTCATCTCCCAGATTGCAGTTCAGTATGCATAACTTTAATTAAAAATATGGAGAATAGAGCACGACTTTACTGACGATAGCCGGAGTTATTATATGGAAAATATCAAAGAATTTTTTAAGAAAGATAATTTCGCTGCAATTTCAGGAATAGAACTGCTTGAAGTTTCTCCAGGATATGCAAAAGCCACGATAAATATAGAAGAAAAACACCTTAACGCCCTGAAGACTGTTCAGGGAGGTGCATTATTTACTCTTGCAGATCTTACTTTTGCTGCGGCATCAAATGCTTATGGCACTGTTGTTGTTGCTATTAATGCAAATATCTCTTTCGTAAAAGCCGCAACAGGCAAGACCCTCATAGCCGAAGCAAAAGAAACGTCAATAAACCCTAAAATTTCAACGTATACGGTAAACATAACTGATGATAAAGGAGATCTTGTGGCAATATTTCAGGGAATGGGCTACAGGAAAAAAGCTTCACTTGATGACATTTCCTGCATTTAAATTCAACATGAGATATCTCAGTAGGAAATATTTCAGTAGAAAGTCTAGCTGGAAAAGAGCATTTTCAGAAGGTTTTCTGCAAAAATACTTTTTTAAATTTCAAGAGTGGAAATGATATATGCCACTGCCTTATTAAAAAGAGCTAAAAGAGTTTTCAATGCGACTGCCGGGATTCGAACCCGGGTTCTAAGCTTGGGAAGCTCAGGTCATAGCCACTAAACCACAGTCGCGCAAGGATGTAAAGAAGTGAGATGTATTCTTCTCATGCATCTTTTAGATATTAAAGGTTTCGGTAATGAGTAGAGGATGGCGAGGATAGCTGTTTTAATAGGAAGAATGAAAAGGTTTTAGTTCTGAAATTTGAGGATGCAAAGCGATAAAGATCAGGGGATGGAATAAGAGGTAGAGAAAAATATCAAGGCGTTTTGTCGGAGATAGGACACTGGCTCGGTTAATGGAGCTTGCAGAACTTTTTGAGGAAATTGAAAAGATTACATCTCATAAGGAGATAGTCCGAAAAATTGCTAATTTTTTTTAGGAGCTGGAAGTAAAGGAAATTGCATATATTTTTCTAGGGAGAATAAGGCCTGCCTTTGAAAGCATGACACTTTAAATCGGGAACAAGCTTGCTTTAAAAGCTATTGAAGGGGCATACGGAGTTTCCGAAGAGGAAGTTAAACAAAGGTATTCAGGGATAGGGGATCTTAGGGGATGTGGTATTTGAGTTAAACGAGAGAAAAAGGGAGAAGGGAGAAAAAAGGAATAGAAAAAGAGAGTAAAAGGGAAGGGGGAAACCATTGAAAAATCGCGAGATTGCCGAATTACTTTACGAAGCTGCTGACATTCTTGAATACCAGCAGGTAGAATGGAAACCAAGAGCTTACCGGAAAGCAGCTCAGATGATAGAGAATCTCGGGGAAGATATCAAAAAAATCTATGAAAGAAGCGGAAAAGACGGGCTGACTGAAATTCCGGGCATAGGAGAATCCATCGCCGATCACATTGCCGAGTATCTCGAAACCGGCAAGGTGGAAAAATTTGAAAAACTTAAAGGGAAAGCTCCTTCAGGCACTGCGGAACTGATGGAAATCAGGGGTATTGGGGCGAAGAAAATGAAAAAGCTTGCCGACGCCTTTGGGATAATGAATGTTTCAGACCTCAAAGAAGCAATTAATGCACACAAACTCAGGAAACTGGAAAACTTCGGAGAAAAAAGCGAAGAAAATCTTGCAAGGGCAGTTGAGCAGTATGAAAAAAGTCATTCCAGGATAGCTCTCGGAAAGGCGCTTCCGCTTGCAGACGAAATCATATCAGCCTTAAAAGCCAGGTGTAAGAGCGCTAGATGTAAAGTAGATCTCGCAAAGATAATCTACACAGGCTCACTTCGCAGGCTGAGGGAAACAATCGGGGATATTGATATCCTTGCAGAAGCAGAAAAAGAAGAGGCATTGAAGGTAATGGATGCCTTTGTCTCCCTTCCGGACGTCGAAGAGGTTGTCTTAAAAGGCAGTACAAAAAGCAGTATAATCCTGAAAGAAGGGACAGCTATTGACCTGAGAGTAGTCACACCCGAAAGTTACGGAGCAGCACTTCAATATTTTACGGGCTCAAAGGAGCATAATATAGAACTTAGAAATATTGCAATCAAAAAAGGCTATAAACTCTCCGAATATGGGCTGTATTCAAAAGAGTCAGAAAAACAGATTGCAGGCAAAAGCGAAGAGGAAATTTATGAGAAACTGGGCCTTGTGTATATCCCACCCGAACTTAGGGAAAGCCGGGGAGAAATTAAAGCCGCTGCAAAAAATGCCCTTCCTAAACTTATAGAGGTAGGTGATCTCAGGGGAGACATCCATATGCATACAAACTATAGCGAAGGGAAAGAGAGCCTTGAAACCATGATCGGAGAAGCAGAAGCCCTTGGTTATGAGTATATAGCAGTCACTGACCATTCTCGTTCCCAGAGGATTGCCAGCGGTATGGAAATCGAAAAATTAAAAGCCCAATGGTATGAAATTGATAAACTTTCAAAACGTTTCAAGATAAAAATCCTCAAAGGTTCTGAGGTTGAGATCCTGAAAGACGGAAGCCTGGACTATCCGGATGAAGTCCTCAAAGAACTTGATATTGTAGTAGGAGCTGTGCATTCAGGCTTCTCAGCTCCTGAAAAAAAGATGACCGAACGAATAGTTTCTGCTATCGGAAACAGGTATCTTGATATTCTCGCCCATCCATCAGGCAGGCTGCTTGGAAAAAGAGAAGCTTATGCGGTTAATTTTGAAAATGTTTTTGAAGCTGCGGCTGCAAACGGAAAGGTGATGGAAATAAACAGCCAACCGTCGAGGCTTGACCTTAACGACGAGCTTATCCTGCGAGCAAAGAATTTTGGGCTGAAGTTCTGTATCTCTACGGACAGCTACACTATTTCAGACCTTGCATCCATGAGGTACGGGCTCGGGCAGGCACGAAGGGGCTGGCTCGAAAAAGAGGATGTTGTAAATACATATCCTTACTCAAGGCTTAAAGAAGTATTCAAAAAAATCAAGCACTGACCCTGATTATACCTTCCAATGTAAATATTCATACATATTAACTTCAGGTTCTGTAACCATGGAAAACACCTACAGGCCGGAAAAATTGTTTCACTATTTACAAATCAGTCCTCTTGAGAGACGCGAAAAACAACATCGTTTATCCCATAAATTAGTCCTCTCGAGCGCAGCTCAGTATCTTTAATATAAACCAGTCCGCTTGAGCGAGCGAAGCGAGTGAAACGGACCCCGTGCTCCCGAAACGGAACTCGGGAAGGACAGCGTACTCCCGAGGCGCAATTCGGGAATCGGAGAAA
Organism: Methanosarcina baikalica; assembly: GCF_031461075.1. Lineage (NCBI taxonomy): Archaea > Methanobacteriati > Methanobacteriota > Methanomicrobia > Methanosarcinales > Methanosarcinaceae > Methanosarcina > Methanosarcina baikalica. The sequence continues at coordinate 28,373 of NZ_JAVKPK010000022.1, forward strand.
GACTAATAAAGGAGTAAAAGTTCAAATTAGTACAAAATCCATTAAACAAAAAACAGGTAAAAGGTAATAATATGGTTTCAAAGGACCTTCCCTTCACCAAAAAGGATATTCTGGAAATAACAAAACAGTACCCTACCCCGTTTCATATTTACGATGAAAAAGCCATTCTGGAAAATGCGCGGAGAATGAAAGCAGCTTTCAGGGAAGTTCCCGGTTTTAAAGAGTTTTTCGCTGTAAAAGCCCTTCCAAACCCTTTTATTCTCAAAATCCTCAAAGAGGAGGGATTCGGTGCTGATTGTAGTTCTTTACCTGAGCTAATTCTTGCTGAAAAAGCGGGAATGGCTGCTGAAGACATTATGTTCAGCTCAAATGATACCCCCTCTGACGAGTTCATAAAGGCAAAAGAACTTGGAGCTTACATAAACCTTGATGACATAAGCCATATTGACTACCTTGAGAAATATGCAGGGCTTCCGGAAATCGTTTGCTTCAGGTACAATCCGGGCCCCCTTAAGGGAGGAAATTCCATCATAGGAAAGCCGGAAGAAGCAAAGTATGGCTTTACAAGAGACCAGCTTTTTGAAGGCTACCGTATACTCAGGAATAAGGGAGTGAAGCGTTTCGGAATACACACAATGGTAGCCTCGAACGAATTAAACCCTGATTACTTTGTTGAAACCGCAAGAATCCTTTTCGAACTAATAGTTGAAATCACAAAGGAACTGGATATAAGGTTTGAATTTGTGAACCTGGGCGGAGGCATAGGGATTCCCTACAGGCCAGATCAGGAACCTGTCTCCTTCGAAGCCGTGGCAAAAGGCACCAGAGAAGCCTATGAAGCCACAATCAAAGCTAACGGACTTTATCCGCTCAAAGTCTTCCTGGAATGCGGCCGTGTGATCACAGGCCCTTACGGATACCTCATTTCTCAGGTAAGGCACCTAAAACATACCTACAAAGACTATGTTGGGATGGATTCCTGTATGGCCAACTTAATGCGCCCCGGAATATACGGAGCCTACCACCACATAACCGTACTCGGAAAAGAAAATGAAACTCCTGTCCGTAAGTATGACGTAACCGGCTCCCTTTGTGAAAACAACGATAAGTTTGCAATCGACAGGCAGCTTCCTGAGATAGAAATCGGGGATATCCTTGCAATTCATGACACCGGAGCTCATGGGCATGCAATGGGTTTCAATTACAATGGAAAACTCCGTTCGGCCGAACTCCTTCTCAGAAAGGACGGAAGTGTTGTGCAGATCAGGAGAGCCGAAACCATTGAGGATTACTTTGCAACCCTCGATTTCGAAGCCCTGAAAGACTTCAGGTGAGAAAAATTCTCCAGTGAAAACAAGAAAAACGTTCCGAAAGGGATCTCATAAAGACAGGTCAGCAGCAGAAAAATTTCACTGCTGCGCCTGAATTAACCTTTTCTTTATACTGAATTTGTCTTTATACTCAATTTATGTAAAAAATAGAAAAAGAGGTTTACTCCTTAACTTTTCTTGTGGATTCCCGGTCAAAAAAGATATTTTTTTTTCATTAACGCTCAAAGGAAGCCCCATTGATATGTCTGCTTCTATCATTTTGAAGTAGCAGGCTGCAGCCCCAGAGGAGAAAGGATACGGTTGCCGATAAAGAGGGCGCCTTTGCCTGTGCTGCTGCCGAGCCCACCGCAATCCCGATGTCAAGATACTTGATCATGCACTGGGGCCAAGAATCTATTTCTGCACTTTTCCCTATTCAAGCATTTCTTTGCAGGTTCCAAATCCGCAGGCACCACAGTTCAGATTGCTCACGCCGGAAACTTTCAACCCTGAAGGGGTTGTTTTACAATTCTCATAATTCTCGCTTTTTGCAAACTTATTTAGATACTCAGGCCAATATAATAATGATCAGCAATGACCCCCGAGGAAGCCGCAAAAAGAAAAGGAGAATGGGTTGCAAAGATGAAACTGGAAGGCAGGATGAAAGAGGATATGACCGAAGACCACAAGTCCTGCCTTAATGCCCTTCAGAACCCTGTCCGAAGGAACATCCTTAAAGCCCTGATAGAGCAAAAGAAGTCCCTGGAAGAAATAAAAGCCGAATTCAAGCTCACGGACTCCCAGACAAGTTACAACCTTAATATGCTCGAAAGCACCCTCTGTATAGAAAAGGAGGAAAGCGAAGGAGTTACATATTATGTCCTCACTCCCAGAGGAGAAGGATACGTGGAAAACGTTGAGTTGAAAAAGTAAAAGCAGATCGATTCAACAGATGAATTCCGGAAAGATGCATTTTATGCTCCGAAATCTCTGAATTTATCGGCTTCAAAAAATATTAAAGATGCCGGAGACTCGGAACCAACGGTTTCGATTTTCTCGGGCATCAGCTATGATCAGGTTTAAATGGACTTAAACGTCCTCGTACTTTTTCAAGATATCTGCAAAGGCATCTGCGACAGCTTCCAGCTTTTCCTTACCGAGCCCGAAAGTGCTGAGTTTGAAATATTTGGTGAGCCCGGACTTTATACCATGTATATTGCGTTCTTTGAGTTCCCTGTAAAGGAAGTACCTGCCACTCTTTACCTTCTCTGATATCTCAAAGAAACGAGGGGCTTCGAAGAACATAAGGTCATGGGAATGGGGTTTCTGCCCGCGCTGGATAAAGCCCATGTCCTCAAGCCGTGCAGAGAACCAGCGGGCGTTTTCGACCTCCTGGTCCCAGTTCCGGACACGTTTTACTACGTCAGGGAAAGAGGCAATAAGGGTCATAACTGTAGCACCCCTTGCAGTGCACCCGAGAAGCTCGACTTCTTTTACCTTGCTGTGTACGGATTTTCTTAATACGACAGGGGCATATTCTTCACTTACCCCGAGCACTCCAACAGGTCCTGATGCAGCCATGGACTTATGCCCGCTACCTACAATAAAGTCGGCACCGATTTCCTTTGCGGATATTGGCATTCTTCCGACTGCGTATGCCCCATTCAGGAGAAGGGGAACATCGTATTCATGACAGACAGATGCAATCTTTCTAGCGTCAGGCAGATTTCCGTAGCTTCCGTCAGGGTACGTTACAAGTGCAAGAACAGGCGGTTTTCCGCTTTCCCTTATAACCTCTTCGATTGCCTTGCCATATCCTTCAGGATCAAGACGATAATCGGGGCTGCCTGAATGAGGTGTGACTTTGATATTCAGACCTGCTCTTTCGGCTGCAACATAAGAAGAGTAATGAGCAAGTCCGTCAAGCACAATCCAGTCTCCGGGCTTCCCCATAGAATGCATTATAGCAAACTTGGATTCCCGTGCCCCGTTTGTGACCCTTGCCTCATCACAGCCAAGGAATTCAGGGAGAGCCTGGTGTACGAAATCATGAATCGGAGGCTTTTTTATCTGGTCAAGAACTCCTCCGCAGAAATCACATACCGAATACCCGTCTCCCCATTCTACAAGAGCCTGTTTTGCAGTATCTGTCAAAATCCCGCCTGTCTGAAGAGGGTCGATATTTATGCTGCCCAGGGTTTCCCTCTTTATAAAACCGAACTTCTGAAGGGATGAGTCATCAAGTTTCATTTTATTTCATACCTCAATGTTAACTGTAGGTTTGGTTTATGATTATTAAGTTACAAATACTGATTTATGGTTCATCAGGCTAACAAGAGCCGGCATATTCTGTCCGGTTTAATGCTTCTAGCCAAATTGCCGCATTTGAGAGTCCTTATTTCCCCAGGATACGCATAGAATTCATAAAAAAGTATTCCAAAAATCCCTGAAATTCAAAGAGAGCAAAAGCTCACTGGAAAAACTACCAGAAATTCTCAACCGGAAAAGTTCAGATTACCGGAAAAGGAGAGCAGAACGCCTTTAAGAAGACGTTATGCAGCCATTTCAAGGAATTTCAGGCGTTTACTGCCTTGCTAAAGACATCAGTAAATTCGTCACACTGAGCAATAATTATCGAAGCAGCGTCCTTTAAGACCTCGATAGGGTTCGTACCATCGGTTTTGATGTAAAGGATCGGGTCACTAATGCTCACGTGTTTCATATCATAAAAGGCGATCTCAACTCTCTCATCTTTGATCAGGAGGTCCTTAAGCATATTGAGAAGGGTATGTGTCTCGCCTTTGAGCTCAACTTCAAGCTCGTTATCTGTTTTAGAGAGAATGTTCAGTTCCATTGGTGATCACCTGTAAATGGTGAGTAATAATAATCGATTGTGCAGAAACCCATACCAATAGGGAGAAAGAAATTTATTTTATCCCTTTCCCGTACTCGGTTGAGATCTTGCGGGTTTCAGTCATATTGCATGCCGGACATTTAAGCTTTTTCCCTTCCAGCACCAGTTCCCCTCTGCAATTTGAGCAGTAGGCTTTCACAACTCCGAGAGAATCCTCAGCTGTTGTCAGGCGAATTCTCTCAGTGTCGACGACTCTGGCCCTGATTATATCAGAGGGCCTGAACTCATCTGCAAGTCTCTTAACGTAAGAGTCCCTCACATTTGACACGTGGATATCCCCGAGCCGTGAATTGACAACTTCCCTGTCTTCTTTGCCTTCAATTCCTGCAATTTCTACCATTGCCCCGGATTCGCGCACATCAGTTATCTTGCCATACAAGATATCTCCTATTTTAAGGATATTCGGAGTGAGTGTGTTTGGCTTAACCGAAACTATTCTGGCTTTCCTATCAATAATTACATTCCCGGTAGCTGTAGAGTAAATATCTCCGGCAGATATGGTTGTTCCTGCTCCCGGCTTGAACTCCTCTGTGGTTCCAACAAGTTCTCCAGGGAGAACAAAGCTTCCTTTTTCAAGATCTTCTTCCGGTGTTTCTACTTCGCGCGGCACCCTGGAGCCAGGCATATCCATTCTTTCCCTTGGAGCTTTTTTCGAGTAAGGAAGCCTTCTTTTTTTATTCTGGTCTCCCCTGAACTGGTCCTTCGACTGTTCCCTGGGCTGAGCCTTGAACTGCTCCCTGGATTGTTCTCTGGGCTGACTTTTAAACTGCCCCCGGGATTGTTCCCTGGGCTGAGCCTTGAATTGCTCCCGAGATTGTTCCCTGGGCTGACTTTTAAACTGGTCTCTCGACTGACCTTTGAATTGGTCCCTGGACTGCTCCCTGCTTTCTGAAGAGATTTGAGCCGCCTTTTCGGCAAGTGGCTTTCCTTCGCTCGGACCAGTCAATTTCTTTCTCGTAGTTTTATTTTTTCGGATTCTAATCATGATCCCTCATTCGAATTATCGTTAGTAATCAATATAAATCGCAATCGCAGTAACTACCAAAATATTATAGAATGCTGGCAGCTTCCAATCGACAGATAATCAGCCTCAGGGGGAGAATAGATTATCATGTTCGTATTCCTGCCCAATTTATCCCTATAGACGCACAGTATAGTTGGATATATAGGCATACTTGTTTAAGCATGTGTTTATTATTCACCTTTTTGAAATAAAGCCCTGAAGACATAGCATTATAAAATGTGATGCCGTAAACGGCACTCAACTTGGAATTTATTTAGAGACTGTAATCCTGTAAATTTCTACTTCAATAACCTCTCTTTCTTTTTTATGAAAGTCGAAGGTTCGTTTTAGAGGAAATTTTGCAACGTAAGAATGTGTAATGACCGCAGGCTTAATGAACTTTTGGATAAAAGCAAGGCTTCCGCGGTTGTGAATTGAATATATCACTTCACTTGTTCTTAATGCTGACGAAAGAAAAGGCCTGTCCCTGCCCTTTACTCTTGCCCCGAAAGGGGGATTCATAAGCGTGGTTTTTACATGACCTATAACGTCGGCAATATCCGTGGATACGAACTCGACTTCTACTCCAAGTTTTCTAGCATTTATTTTTGCAATTTCAAGCGCTTTCGGATCCGTATCATACCCTAAGACCGTTCTGGCTCCCAGAAGCTTTGCCCCGATTGCAAGGATTCCGGTACCGCAGCCCAGATCCTGGACAGAATCGTCAAGGTCACCTTGCATGTAAGCAAAGTGCAGGATTTCCGCAGCCAGGGGAGAAGGAGTCTGGTACTGTTCCAGCTCAAGTTCATGATCGGAAAAATCTTCCACTTCTTCAAGCAGTATCTCAAGTTTTCTTTGTTTCATTTAATCGACTTTAGTTTTCAATATATACATGCTATACATGCTTTATATAAATATTTCAGAATTTTATATTTTATAAAATTTCCTGTAAAAAGCCCTTAGCAAATTCTTCTACATCCTGCAGCTTTTTTACCATTGGAATCTGTAGGTAAAAGGTCACACAGGTTCCTCGGTAATTTCATCAAGCACAAGCTTTTCCCATTCCCTTTCTCCAAGTACGATTTCAAACTCTTGAGGCGTAAGCATAGGGGAGGGAAAACGCCCTACTTCATCAACGGCAAGCCTCGGGCAGGCAGTATTTACGAAAGCGTCCACCTTGAACTGGAGAAGCTGGTCAGGAGTTACAAGATCAATCAGGATCAAATATGCCTCTTTTCCATGCTTTTCAGCACTCTCTTTTAAAGAAGAAGCCAGTTTCATCCTTTCCTGCCCGTTTTTGCTTGAGACTATAATCCCGAAAACCCTTGCATCCAGGGACTTTGCAATTACCGCACTCCGCTGGCGAAGAACTCTTGAAGGATCGACCTCTCGGACTTCCCCGGAAAAAGGATCGGCTGCAAGGACACGCTTTTTTGTGGAAAGAGCCACGCCTAAAGGATGGAAATCCCCACTTCCGATATATAGGTATTCATCACAAACTTCGTCCCTGGCAACCGAAAAATTACAGCCCAGTACCTGCCCGGGATACGCGATCCTGGAGTCCCCACGTCCGATCACGCAGGTCTTTCCACTGGTTTCGAGAACAGCACATGCATCCGGGAGTTTGTGGACGTGCTGAACAGTAGTGATCAGCCCTATAATCTGCCCTTTAAGTTCAGGGACTGCTTTTTCAACAACAGGCCGAATATCAACTGCGGAGCGCGTTTCTATGAAATAGACCTTATCTGAAAGTTTCGTATCCTCAAGTTCTGCATGCCCGAAATGGAAAAGAATATCCACATGCTCCAGCAAGGTCCTGTCCAGGTCACATGCTCCAAAGCAGGGGTCTCCGGAAATAAGAACCTCAGCGCCTGTAGCTTCTTCAATCTTTTTTGCGAGTTTCGGACCTTTTCTTTTGAGTCCCTCAGGAAACTGGAAACCTACGGTTTTTGCACCCAGTTTCCTTATTACATTGATAATATAGTCAGGCCTTAAGTCAAACGCTTCACTGGTCCCCAAAGACATGCTTAATCTCCACACCTTTCTCGCCCACATCAATTGTGACGAGAATCTTGGGCTCAACCCCGAGTTCCTTTAATTTTAAATAGCCATCTCCACGGCCGATAACGGAAATTACATCAAGAACCTCTACACCTATAGTTTTTAGCGCTTTTACGAGTGCGAGCAGCGTTCCACCAGTACTGATTACATCATCCACAATAATTATTCGGTCACCTCTTTTGAGCCCGTTTATATAGAGTACACCTTTCGAATACCCTGTGCTCTGAGACAGTTCCACTTCTCCTTCAAGGAAATAAGGGCGTTTTCGAACAATAGTCAAAGGAATCCCTGTTTTCAGGGAAAGAGCATTTGCCACAGGAATACCCATAGCCTCTACCGTAAGAATAGTGTCAACCCGTTTCATATCGGTAATCTTGTTGATATAATCGGAAATCTCCTCAACCAGGCGGGGGTCTATTGAGGGTACACCATCAGAGATCGGATGGATAAAGTAATTATATTCTCCTCGCTTGATCACAGGAGAATTAATGAGGGAGCTTTTCAGTCTTTCAAGCATGGTATTAACTCTTTTTGGCTGTTGCGATATTCCTGTAAGTAAAGAATCCCATTTAAAGAATTCTGTCCAAAGAATTCTGTAATATTATCCGGCAATCAAGAGTACATTGTATCCAGTCAGCAAGCAGGCGCATGCAAACACGTTATGGAAGGTAGATCTACTTTAGAAAAAAATGTTGAAGCATAAAATATAACTTTAGCTGTCCTAATGTGTGCATGCCTTATTCAACAGGATGACTTATAATAAATAATCATGTCAGTGTTAATAAATTTAAAGATACAGGTAAAGGAGAATCCAGAGAATTAGACGGCTTGAAGAAGCTCCAGATGTAAAAGAAGGAGGAGAAATAAAAAAGAAAAAAAAGAGAAAACAAAAAGGAATTAAAAAAGGAAGAGTAAAAAAGAAAAAAGGAAGATTATCGGAAGCTGTCAACTGTATCAGATCAGGCTTTCTGACCGGGTTTGGATTCATTAGTCCAGTTACCGACTCCATAAATTCCGTTCTTAGAGGGATTAATAATCTCTGTTGGATTCAGCAACCCAAGAACTATATAGGGATTGGTGTTTGCCTGTTTCATTTCATTCAAAGTATCGGCATCAATGTCAACGACTGAAATTACCGAAATAAGTCCCTCTGTATCCCAATTTTCTTTGTCCATAAGCCAGAGATCCATCAAATATTTTGAAACCCATGCCGGATCATCTGCTTTTGCTCCGCATTCCGCACGGACAATATCAAAATCAAACCCAAGAACCACAGCCTTCATAGTCTCGGTATTTTTATCCGTAACCACGAAAATTCCGGCAGTAGAGTTTCCGATTTTTTCTAATTCTTCATCCGTTAGTGAGGATACCCAAACTCCTCCTTTCCCAGGAGTTGCGTCCCAGCGCTTTACGAAAACGTCTTCTTTGCACCAGTTAGGGCAGGAGAAAACAGTGTAACTTACTCCTTTCTTAAGTGGATAATTTTCTTCTATCCAGTTTGCAAGCACATAACCGCTGGAAATCCCTGGACAGAAGTGGTTGTGCAGTTCCAGGCACTGCATAAGCTCATAATCGAGCTCACCGGTAGCCCAGGCATTAGAAATCGTAAGAATGGCAAACTCGCGCCCGTCAAATACCGTTTCATTTACTTTTTCATTCCAGGCAGCTCTTGATTCCGGGCTTTTCGAAAGCATACAAAAGTCTATGTTTTCCGTTACCTGGTAGCTGACCTCACTTTCGTTTTCATAAGAGACCTCGATATAAGTGCAGTTCCCGCTGAATTTATCGAAGAATGCAAACCACAGAGGACTATTCCTTGAGTTCTGGACAGTGAGAAGATTTTTTGTGTACTGAAGGTCCCTGTCATAAAACTCTGAGTAGAAATCGTCCAGGAAAACATAAGACTCTGCAGGAGAGCCTATATCCGTAATAATAAGTGTGTCTTCTGGTCCAATACCTCCAAGGTCTGCTTCGGCTGCATCAAAGACCTGAGCCATTAACTCCGATTTATTAACCTCAGCTGCCATCCCTGGAATAGAACCAAGGGAAATAACAAGCGCTGCTAGGAAAACGAAACTGATGAATTTTGCTTTGATTCTCTTTATATTAATCATGTTTATTCCAATCATATTTTTTCCTCTAACTCATTAAGTCAGACTTAGTTGTAATTTGACAAAAAAAGCGACATTTAACTGAAAATAGCGCAGAATAAATAAGACAAAGTTTAAATTTAATGTTTTTTAGTGTTACAAAAGAGAAAGTAAGTATTACATAAAAGTTTCTAATTTTGTTAACGCTGAAAACAGATGAAAAAAATATTAAACAGGGCACATGAGAAGTAAAAAAAGAGGAAAAATAAAAGGGGAGTAAAAAGGAATAAACAATAAAAGAAAAAAAGAAGGATAAGGGAAGAAAAAGAAGTAGAAAAGGAGTAAAAAGAAAAATCAAATAGAAATTTAAGAAACTAGAACTAAGAAATTAATTAGAAAATCAAACAATAGTATCAAAAAGCCCTGTTACAAACTCTGCCAGTTCCCTGCTTTTTTCAGTTGAGGTCATGAGGGTGTCAACACGGGAGGCACGGCATCCGAGTCTCTCAAATGCGAATTCATCTGCCAGATCCCTTTCATCGAAAACAAAAACATCCAGAAAGTCCTGATAATATTCCGCAACTCCCATGGAAGAGATCTCAAGCCCGCATGCCTGCATCAGTTTTCCAGCAGGTCCACTGACAGGAGCATTGCCAATGATTGGGCTGACTGCCACGACGTTTTTCTTCGCCAGCAGTTCCTTCATGCCTGGCAGGGAAATAATGGGACCTATACTCGTGATCGGGTTACTTGGCCCTATAAGGACATTGTCGTCATTATCCAGGGCTTCGAGTACCTTTGGAGAAATTGGAGCTTCGGAAACTCCCTTTATGTCAACTCCCAGTACTTCGGGTTCTCCATGTTTCCCGACCCAGAAGTCCTGAAAATGCATGACTCCTTCAAGAGTTTCTATATAAGTGGAGACAGGATCGTCAGACATGGGCAAAATCTGTGCATCAATTCCTAAAATAGACGCAAATTTTAAAGTTGCTTCTGTAAGGGATACTCCACCCCGGATCAGATCCGAGCGGATAATATGGGTTGCTCTGTCCCTGTCCCCAAGTTTCATGCTTTCCCAGACTCCCAGTTCCTGCATGCGTTCATGAGTCTGAAAGGTGTCGTTTTTTATTCCCCACCATTTGTTCCTGTCTATCTGGTCTGAGAACAGATAGAGCACCGTATCCAGATCGGGACAAATAAGATTTCCCGAAACCCAGAGATCTTCTGCAGTGTTTACAACAACAGTCAGTTCCTCCGGTGGGAGGATTTCCTTAAGTCCGTCAAGGAGCTTTGGAGTTCCGGTGCCGCCTGAAAATATAATCATGAGAATACCTCTTCCGGTTTTTGTCCAACTTTCGGGTAGCGGGTTTTCTGCAAAATTTACAGTACCAGAGTAATAGTAACAGCAATATATAATGAAATCTGTCTAAAGAATAATGAAAGTTGTCCTTGACCCCGTACACGGTTACATCGAACTGGACGATTTGATTCAGGAACTTCTTGCCACTCCCCAGATGCAGCGCCTCAGAAGGGTCAGACAGCTTGGATTTTCAAACCTTGTTTACCCGGGAGCGAATCACACCCGCTTTGAACACTCCCTTGGAACAATGCACCTTACATCCATGCTAACCAAAAATCTCGATTCAATTGAAGGGGATAAAAAAACAGAGATAAAAGCGGCATCCCTTCTGCACGACGTTGGGCACGGACCCTTTTCCCATGTTACCGAGAATATAATTGACAGGTACACGCGGCGCAGGCATGATGATGTAAAAGAAATACTGGGAAAGGGCGAAATAAGGGAAGTATTGAACAAATATGGAATTTCCCCAGGAAACCTTGCAAAACACATCAAAGGAGAAACCTCTATAGGACAGATCCTGAGCAGTGAGATTGATGTGGACAGAATGGATTATCTTGTCCGGGACGCACATTACACAGGTGTTGCCTTCGGAGTTGTAGATTATAACCGCCTGATAAATCAAATGAATTTTTACGAAGACCGGCTCGTTGTCGACTATGGAGGATTAAAAGCTGCAGAATCTCTTCTGGTCTCCCGCTTCTGGATGAACACATCTGTCTATTATCATCACGTAACCAGGATCTCAGAAGCTATGTGTTCCAGAGCAGTGGAATACATGATCGAAAATAAGGAGCTTGACCCGTTAAGGCTCAGACAGATGGATGACATAGACCTTGTGGCAGCAATGAGAAATGCAACAGGATCGGGATATGCAGAGGAACTTTCGCGGCAGCTGGATGCACGTAAATTGTATAAGCGGGCCCTGTATGTAGGGCTTGAAGATGTTGGAAAAGGCGTACTCAGGCACCGTGACAGAATACGGAGAGCAGAAAAAGAAATTGCAGAACTCGCCGGGGTTGATCCGCGGTATGTGCTCTTGGATATTCCAAAGACACCTGAAATGTTAGAAATGCGGGCCATGATAAAGACTGACCATAAGATGATCCCTCTTAACGAGGCTTCCCATTTCGTATCCATCCTGCAGGAAGCCCATATGGATAACTGGAGAATGGGGGTATATAGCCTGAGAGAACACTGCGAAGCCGTCGGAAAGGCTGCTAGAGATTATTTTGATGTTAAAAAAGCCACAAAACAGTTTAAACTGAGTGATATCTCAGATAGAAAGGAAAAAGGGGATTTTCGCTCATAGTTTGAGGTTTTAAGGGCCTGAACTTAATAGACGTGGCACCAAATTTATAAAAAGCATAATAAGGCTTGGAATCATCCGGAAAAGCTTGAAACGCTGAGGTAAGAAATTTGTTTCAGATTAAACGGAAAGTCGGCAGAACCGAAATAATACTTAAAGCAAAGAAAATAGGAGAAGATTACCTGCTGACCCTTACAGGTGGAAGGGAACATGTGGGAGCTGTTGCCATAGGGCTTTTTGACGAAAAAAGCCAGAGAACGAGCTCGTCGGTAATAACAATGCCCGGACACCGGGAAGAGCAGCTCGCCCTGAATGGGGCAAGGCAGGTAAGCAGGGCCACGGGTAAGACATCGGTATTTGTTGCCGGCATACATCAGGATAATATCAGCCCTGAGGAAATAAGGGATATAGTCTCAGCCGCGGGGGAAATGGTAGAAAGTTTCATCGCTTTTTATGAAAAGAAGGATAAACTGACAGGGAGAGATGAATAATGGAAATAACGGTAGGGATCAGCGGAGCCTCAGGGATCCAGTACGGAATCCGCCTTCTTGAAGTGCTGGCGGAAAAAGGGATTAAAACCCATCTGATTTTGACTGACGCCGCAAAGCAGATAATCCAAATCGAAACTGATTATACGCCCGAGGCAGTGGAAAAACTTGCAACCTGGAATTATTCCCAGAAAGACTTTTCAGCGCCAATAGCCAGCGGTTCTTACAGGACCGCAGGAATGGTTATTGCTCCCTGTAGCATGAAAACTCTTGCTGCAGTGGCAAATGGGGTATCCGATACCCTCATTACAAGAGCAGCAGACGTCTGCCTGAAAGAAGAGAGAAAACTTATCCTGATGACCCGGGAAACTCCTCTTAATCTTATACATATAGAAAACATGCTTCAGGCTAAAAGAGCAGGTGCAAGTATCCTTCCAGCCTGCCCGGGCTTTTATTCAAGACCCAAAACCCTTGAAGACCTCATAGATATTATGGTAGGGAGAACTCTTGACCTGCTAGGGATAGAAAACGAGATTTATCGGCGCTGGGAGTGAAGGGAAAATAATCTCAGGAAAAACCAGAAATCGGGAAAACAGAGCTAAAGAAGAAATAGAAGGAGTTTTGATGTGAAGAAAAGGAACAACAGATCCATGTTCTAACGAAAGCTATATAAAGGATAATCTCCTTTGTGAGGAGGTACCCCTTGGGATAGTAGGGTAGCTTGGTCCATCCTCGAGCGTTTGGGACGCTTGGACCGCGGTTCAAATCCGCGCTATCCCATTTATATATTATTTCTAATGCTTCTTTTTTAGAACTTTCATTTTTGAAATTTATGTTTTTTTCTTTCTCTTTTCTCTCCCATATCATTTTCATGCAGCAGATATGAGTTACTGATCAAATTTCGTAAAAGAGGGAAATCTATTTTTTGGGTAAATTTAAGTATAATTGTTCTCCTTACAATTTTCGGGAACTTAATTTACAATTTGGTTTTTTTAATTTATTTACGCGGAGTTGAAATTCTAAAGGCATTCTTTTTATTTTTCGTGTCTAAAGACACTGCAGTTTCTACACGGATTCACTGTATTCACGCCAGATCTCTATTAAAGTGATATCAATTAGAAAATTTTTATAAAAACATATAATAAAATGGAAAAGTTTAAAGATAAGTGAGAAATCCTACCTATTAATTTTATTTGCCTTAAAATAAAAATAGAGAAACACAGTTTAACAGGCGGTCTCAAAACTGTATTTAATTTTATAATTGGAATAAAAGGCAGTGCCGAGAATTTGATTTAAATTAAATGTCAAATGTTAAAGAAAAATGGTCTTTTCTTGGAAGAACAAAATGATCTGACTCTCAGAGTTCTATGAAAAATAAGAATACTTGTTAAAAGGAGGGTGCATAGTGAAAATTAATCCAAAATTAATTTGTCTGTCAATAGTTTTTACTGTTCTAGTAGTTATGGCATCAAATGTAGCAGCAGCTGACACCTTAGAAGCTGGAAAGTTAACAAAGGTGGCATCCAATGTTGCATCTGATTCAAATCCCGTCTGGTCTCCAAATGGGAAAGAAATCCTTTTCGCAAAGGGTGCAGGGAATTATGGGGCAAATTTATACAAAGTATTTTCAGATGGTTCAGGAGAAAAGAAATTAGCATCCGATACATACGGGGGCTATGCATGGTCTCCAGATGGGAGCAAGATTTCGTACTATCAAATTATAGATGAAGTTGGATCGTATGACCTATCGCTGATGAACGCAGACGGAACTAAAAAAACTCAGTTATTAAATCCAGTCAGTAATTTGTTTTTCTATATATACAGTTGGTTCCCTTCAAGTTCAAAAATAGCCTATGTCAGTGGCGTTGATAATCTCGGTTCGCTTTATGAAATTAATTCAGACGGCTCAAACAACCATGAAATTGGTGTTAATGTTAATGGCGCAATTGCCGTGTCACCTGATGAGTCAAAGATATTATGTACGAACTGGGACTGGGAGTATCCAGAGGAAATATACGTCCACAGTTTGAATCAAAATAGTGGTTATTATCTAACCGATGGGAGCATATTCCCACAAACCCAATCCTGGCAACCAGAAGTATGGTCCCCGGATGGTAAAAAAATCGTGTACAATTCCGATGAAAATGGAAACTCAGACATTTATACCATAAAAACCGATGGAACCGGAAAAACTCAACTCACATCAGATTCGGCGAATGATGAAAATCCCATTTTTTCACCCGATGGTAAAAAAATTGTATATCTGTCTGACAAAAGTGGAAATGAAGATATATGGGTCATGGATACAGATGGAAAAAACAAAGTGCAGTTAACAACAGATTCAGCAACGGATTCATACCCAGAGTGGAGTCCTGATGGCAAAAAAATTGCTTTTTACTCTGAGAGGGGAGGAGATCTTGGTATATACACTCTTACTTTAGAAAACGGAAACAAACCCATTGCTGATTTCTCTGCATCCCCAACGTCAGGAAATGCGCCATTAAAAGTCAAGTTCACGGATAAAAGCTCAAACTCCCCTACTAACTGGAAATGGAACTTTGGAGATGGAAAAACTTCAACAGTTAAGAATCCTGTATATACATACAGTAAAGCAGGAAAGTATACTATCAGCTTAACAGTAAAGAATGCAGCTGGAACAAATACGAAAACAATAAAGAACTATATAACTGTAAAAACAGCTCCCGTAAAACCAGTTGCTTCATTTTCTGCATCCCCAACCTCTGGAAACTCTCCACTGAAGGTGCAGTTTACTGACAAAAGCACAAACACCCCTACTAGCTGGAAATGGAGCTTCGGAGATGGAAAAACTTCAACAGTTAAAAATCCTGCATATACATACAGTAAAGCAGGAAAATATACAGTCAGTTTAACAGTAAAGAATGCAGCTGGAACAAATACGAAAACAATAAAGAACTATATAATTGTAAAAGCAGCCCCGATAAAACCTGTTGCTGCTTTTTTGGCAGCTCCCACCTCAGGAAATTTACCACTGAAAGTAACATTTACTGATAAGAGTACAGGAGCACCAACTTCATGGAAATGGAGTTTCGGAGACGAAACATATTCAACAACCAAGAATCCTGCACACACATACAGTAAAGCAGGAAAATATACCGTCAGTTTAACAGTAAAGAATGCTGCAGGAAGCAACACTAAAACTATATCTGGATATATTACAGTCTCCAAAAAATGAATTTATTAAATTGATAAACAATAAAAAAGGCCAAAGCTAAAGGGTAGTGGGGGAATTATTTATCAAATATTACAAAACTCACATTTGCCTTGTTTTGTCAGATTTGAGAGCTACCTTTATTGCGGTTTTTAGTAACTGACTTCTAAGGTCCGTTTTTTATAAATTTCTCTTTTGAAGGCTCCAGCACAAAGCAGGAAATTTACAAAAAGTTAGTGTGAATTTTATTTTTTAAAGCAAAAATCAGTTTCAAATCTTTAACGAAAATACAATTTAGTATGAGTTTCCATTTAACTCAATATATACAGGTATAATTATAAAAATCAGACATTCGGGGAAATATAGAATAAATTGAATAAGTTAATGATATATATTTGTGAAAAGATCATAGAAAAATTCTTATATCAGTTAACATATAATATAAATTATAGTTGTATAATCTACAACATTATATAAATATTAAACGTGGGAAAAACGGGGATAAAATTCATTAATTTGTATTCGGGTAAAGAATTTGTCTACCCTAAAATGGTTACTCAAAATAATGGTACATGTAGAGTTTCTAACTTTTGGATTAGAGAAAACTCTGCATAAGTAACACATTTTTAGCATTTTGAATTTAACCGAAGACAAATGAGAAATCTTATTGTTAAGTGGATTTTAGCCTGGAAATAATCTGAAAAAACAGCAGGTTCTCTTGGTTATTTTTTATGAACCTGAGTAAAGGAAGGCAGATAATTTTTCGCTAGCAGGACAAATCCTCCTGCTAGAGTTTATGAAAAGTAATAATAAAATAATAGTAATATAATAAAATAATAATAATAATAATAATAATAATAATAATAATAATAATAATAATAATAATAATAGTAATAATAATACCTGTACGTGTTGAAAGTGAAGGTAATATAGTGAAAATCAACCCAAGAGTGATTTATCTGTCAATAGTTTTTACTTTTCTGCTGATGGCATCAAACGTAGCACTAGCTGATACCATGGAAGCTGAGAAATTAACAAAGGTAGCATCCAATGTTGCGTACGATTCAAATCCTGTTTGGTCTCCAAATGGGAAAGAAATTCTGTTCTCACGGGAAAGTGGGTTGTATAAGGTATTTTCAGATGGTTCAGGAGAAAAGAAGCTCACCTCTACAAAGGGAAGTAATTTTACATCCGATTATGCATGGTCTCCCGATGGAAGCAAAATTTCGTATATCGAAAACAGATATGATGATGCTGAGGGACCCAGGAGTGATTTATGGGTAGTGAATACAAATGGGAAAGGAAAAACCCAATTGCTCGATACGGTATGGTACAGATATTATTATATATACACCTGGTTTCCTACAGGTTCAAAAATACTCTATGCTGAGATTTATGAAGAGATGGGGGGCCCTTATGGGGAAATTGATTCAGATGGGTCCGATAAACATGAACTCGGTTACATAGGTATTGCTGACGGTATTGCCTTGTCACCGGATGCATCAAAGATAACAATTTATGCGCACGGACCGGCTGATATTGACTATTATATTGACAGTGGAAGGATAGGTAAAGATTTGACTAGATTTCGGCCTGGATTAATTGCTCATCAAACTCAATCCTGGCAGTCACAGATATGGTCTCCGGATGGTTCAAAAATAGTATACTATGCCGGAAAAGATGAATCCTATTCTGAAGATGAAAACTCAGAAATATATACTATAAAAACTGACGGTACCGGGAAAACTCAACTTACCTCAGATTCGGCAAATGATGATTCTCCTATTTTTTCACCTGATGGGAGTAAAATCTTATTTATATCGGATAAGACTGGAAGTGAAGATATATGGGTTATGAATGCAGATGGAAAAAACCAAGTGCAGTTAACATCAGATCCAGCATCGGATTCATTTCCGGTATGGAGTCCTGATGGCAAAAAAATTGCTTTTTGGTCTGACAGAGGAGGAAGCAATAGTATATACACTCTTACTCTAAAAAATGAAAACCCACCCATTGCTGCCTTCTCCGCATCCCCAACTTCAGGAAATACGCCACTGAAAGTCAGTTTTACTGACAAAAGTACCGGAGCACCCACATCATGGAAATGGAGTTTTGGAGACGGAACAACTTCAAAACAAAAAAATCCTGCACACACATACAGTAAAGCAGGAAAATATACCGTCAGTTTAACAGTAAAGAATGCAAAAAGCAGTAATACGTTAAAAAAATCAAACTACATAAATGTTATAACTGGAACACGACCGATTGCTGTTTTTTCTGCATCCTCTACCGCGGGAAAAAATCCATAAAGGAAAAGCGTGATGAACAACATACTAATGTCGCCAAAAAAATAGTATGAATTTCCTATTATAGTGGGATTAGGGTTATAAAAAGTAAGAAAGTATTCTATATTCACCCAAATAAAAATGCGTGTATTCTTATTACAGCTAGCTTTTTAAGAAATGGTAAGAAAGATCTATTGATTCAATTTTATTCAAATAGCTAATCCAGTCCGATTCAAGGGGAAAATAAAACTGAGATTCGTACTTCTTAAATGTCAAATTTATAAGCGGTCCTCTAATTCGGTGCGTAACTTAAAACAAAAACCACCAAATTTGAGTTCCTAAAATCGCAATTCTACGGTTTGATTTACGTTTTCCCCTATCGAAAAACAATTTTTTGCATGCCTCAATCGAGCTAAGGAACCTTTGTATAATACTTTTTTTTTGAATTCTTGGTATCAAGCATAAGATTTGCCAACCTCATAAGTATTTTATAGAAGGCCATCTATATTTGATAGAACTGATACACTCTGTAAACAAATCGATCACCTGCGGGTCAGTTACAAAATGTCATTATTCGGACAGCCAAATGTTATTATACTGTTGACATTGCAGGTGCTTGGAAACATGAGTGCGTTAGCTACAAAAGTTATGTTTTTGACCGGAATCCAAAAATCATCAGATTCTGGAACTAAGTAAAAATATGAGATGTTATTATGTTCTGAATTTTCAATTGGCTGCCGTCACTTAAATACTGAAATAAGGATAAATTTTGACGACCTCGGAAGATAATACAAAATCTCTAAAATAGGAATAGTCTTGAAAAGGAGTGTGAATAGGTGCAAAAAAAAGCCGTGAACCCTTTAAAAAAAATGGTTCCTGAATTAATATGTATTATCTGTATGTCATTGGTTTTAATTTCGTTGTTTTCATTTACGGCATTGGCTGGAGATATAAACCTATCCCCCAGTATGAACTCAAATGATAAGATCTCAACAAGTTTGTCTTCAAAAATTGCCGAAACTTCAGCAAGTGAACAAATTCCAGTAATTATATTGCTAGCAGATCAGCATATAGCATTTAATACTGCTAATGGGAAATCTCAAATCGAGAGCGATCAGAAAAATATAATAAAGTTTCTCGAGAATGAAAAATCAAACAACAAAGTAAAAGAAATAAAACCTATTAAAATCGTTAATGCTGTTGCAGCCAGTGTAACACCGGAAGTTTTAGCTTCTCTTGCCGAGAGACCCGACGTTTGGAAGATCGAGCTTGATGAAGTTGTTTCTATCATAGGGCAATCCGAAACTTCCTCCGCAGAAATAGAAGCATCTACTACACCCCAAAATACGATATCTGCAAATGCATGGGGAATTGATAAAATTGGAGCGCCTGCGGTATGGCAGCGGGGTATAAATGGGAAAGGGATAACCGTTGCTGTTGTAGATACAGGAATTGATGCGAAGCACCCCGATCTTGACGACCTTGACGACAATGCCAATACAAACGATCCGAAAGTTGTCGGTTGGATTGACTACATAAACTCGCAGTCGTCTCCTTATGACGATCACGGGCATGGTACTCATGTATCCGGGACCATTTCAGGAACCGGGGCTAACGGTGTGCAAACCGGCGTTGCACCAGGTACACAGCTGATTGCAGCAAAAGTATTCGATGCATACGGTTCGGGATATTCATCTGACGTTATTCTTGCCTTTGAGTGGGCAGTCAACAATAAAGCCCGAATTATAAGCTACAGTGGTGGATCATCCTCTCATTCATCGGCGTACACAACTACAATAAACAATGTTGTGGCAGCAGGTGTAATTCCTGTTATAGCGGCTGGCAATTCCGGACCGGGATCTAGCACAATCTCGTGCCCCGGGGATGAAATAAATTCGTTCACTGTCGGTGCAACAGATTCCTTCGATGTAATAGCATATTTTAGTAGCCGTGGACCCGTTACTCTTGATGGGCAGACATACGTTAAACCCGATTTCTCTGCACCTGGTGTATCTGTCACTTCAACAGTTCCAGGCGGTGGATATGAGGCCTGGTCCGGAACTTCTATGGCAACACCACATGTTTCCGGTACTGTGGCATTAATGCTGGAAAAGACCCCGACTCTTACGCCGTCTGCTGCAAAGCAGAAATTAGAAAGTACGGCTGTAGATCTTGGATCGGTAGGAAAGGATAATGACTATGGTTCAGGCCGGATAAATGCATCTAAAGCGGTGGGTGGCGACACAATACTTCCTGTAGCAAAATTTTCTGCGACACCTACCTCCGGAAAAGCACCATTAACTGTTGCTTTTACTGACAAAAGTACAGGAACACCGACTAAATGGAAATGGACTTTTGGAGACGGGACAACTTCAACAGCCAAGAATCCGAAACATAAATATCTGGTAGAAGGAAACTATACAGTATCGCTTAAAGTAACCAATGATGTAGGCAGCAATACGAAAACAGTAAAAAATTATATAAAAGTCACCCCAACAAATACAAGACCGGGTATATACTCTAAAAACAAATAAAACCTTAAATTGAAAAAACGATAGAAAAGAGATACCGGAAAGGAAGAGATTAAACCACCGGGGATTTAGCCCGGTGGTTATTTAAACTAATTTTCCACATCAAATATATTGAGTTTCAAATTTTTTCGCTGTTGATTTTCATCATGCCGGAATCTTACCCTGCACAACCGAAGAATTATCTCAGCAAACCGGTTAAATATCAGACCTGATGAAGATCAGCGATGTCGGACTACACAATTTGAAAGCCCGACTATTTCCACTATATCACTGTTATCCGGGGAATGGATTATCATCTGTCCTTTCTTAAGATAAGGAATTCTCCGCTCATATTCTTTCGGAACTTTTAGAGATGTAATAGCTGCGTCATTATTGAGGTTAAGGATCAGTTTTGTATTGATCTGTTTGAAAACAGTGTCATCTATATCCTGAGGGTCCTGGGTGATCAAAAAGAGTCCCAACCCTTCTTTTCTGCCCTGGCGGGCTGCATCTGCAAAACGAGAGATAATAAGGCGGGAATGTTCGCCGCTTGCTCTGGAGAGATAGCGGTGAGCTTCATCCAGCGCCAGGATTATAGGAGTTTCTTTAATGGCGTCAGTGCCCGATGTGCTGAGCTTGTTGTCCACTATCAGGCTCATGATCGTAAGTACTATAAGATCCCTGATTCTCGGAGCGCTTATGTATTCGGTAGGGAAAACCGAAATCTGCCCTGGCTTGAATATCCTGTCTAAAATGTCGATAATTGAGGTTGCATCCTGATCAAAAACCTTCGAGAAGAATTTGCTCTTTACTCTCCTAGCAATCCCATCATAGGACGACTCATGAAGCTTTCCACTGTCGACATAATAGGAACGAGTGCCCTCATTCTCTATATGGTTGAGGAAATTCAGGTAAGTATGGGGCACGCTGGACTTGAAAAAATCACCAAGAAGCACTTCAAGCCCTATGAACTGGAGTTCGGACATCCCGGCTGCTGCAATAAGCCAGGAATTGTATTCTACAAGGGAAAAAGGAATAGTAAACTCGATCTGCTCAGCTCGTGACTTGTCCCCGGCATATTTCTGCCCACCGACCTTTGCTACAAAAGCTTTTGTAGACCGGACCCGGCCGTAAGTCACATTTTCGGATTCGAACCCGAATTTATCGTCCTCATTAAGGGTCTCGTTGTCCTCAAAAAGCTGGGAATATTCATCCTGGGGATCCATAATTACCAGGCAGGAGTTTTTCCAGGCTTTATCAGGAGAACTCCTCAGCCTGTACCTGTTATTTTCTGTCATGAACTGGCGGAGGATATTTTTTGAAAGGAAGGTCTTTCCTGTCCCGGTGCTCCCGCAGATCAGCATATGCCTGAAAATAAGGGGATCACCCATTGAATAGTCATTTCTGAGGTAATATGCAACTGTTTCGGGCTCGGAATGGGTTTTCAAAAGTTCTCCCCCAACACTGAGGTGCCCGAGAAAAATACCATCTTCAGGAATATTAAGCCCTGTTTGAACCTCAAGCCTGTCAGTGACAGGCAGGATGGGAGTGTTAGGCCGTGGAATTCTGTCTGCCATCCTCCGGGTAAGTGTGCCTTCTGTCTTCCGGTACAGAATACAGAGCGGATCAAGGCAGGCAAGGAACTTGTAATCTTCTTCTTTTACAGGGGTTGCACGGGCACTGAGCATACGCCTAGAATGAATCTCAGTTGCGTCGTCTACCACAAACTCCTGCCTGTACTGGAGTTTCCCTACTCTGGCAAAGAGCTTTTCTCCACGCTCATAGGGTACGACAACATACGTCCCGAGCCGGATCTCATTCCGCCTGGCAGATGTAATATAGCCAGTGATTACAGCTCCTGAAGGGGTGATTTCGAGAGGGTCTAAACCTGTAGTAACAATTCCGAAGGCTTCTGAAGATGCGGAAATATTCCGGACTCCATCATCATAATCGGCAAAGGCTTCAAAGGGAAGGCTTTTTTTTTCGGAATTCATGAAGGCATGAGATTCAAGAGAGGCTTCTGGGAAAGACAACGAAGCAGTTTCAGGAACGGATTCAGAAGAGCCAAAAATAGTTCCTGATACTGTTTTTGGAAGAATTTCAGATACGTTTTCCGGATAATCTTTCCTCAGAGCTTCGGGTAAAGAGGCCAGTAATTTTTCGGGTGTGTCAGGTGTGTCAGGTGTGAGTATTGTAGCCAGATCAGAAGCACCTTCAAGAGAATTCACGGCGCTATCCCTGATGTTATTTTCAGGATTTCCTTCTTCACGGATATCTTTTAAGCCTGCATTTTCTTCTGCTCCTGAATTCATTGGAGGAACCAGATCCTTTTTAGGCCTTTCGGAGACAAAAGCCAGAATATCGGCATCTTCATATTTCATTGATATTACCCCACCGAGTATCATTATAACTGACATCAGGAGTCATGTTTTCAAAGAATTTATCGATCTCTTGCCTCTCTACTTTTCTGATTTTTGCGAGATAGTCTGCCTTTATAAGGGTAAGGGGAAAACCATGCAGAGAAAGGTCAAATAGCACTTTTTTGGTAATTTGCATACGGAAGAAATCATCCTTGACAAGCCCGTAAGGGGCTTCGACTTTGAAGACCACATCCTTCGAGGGCACATAAAGCATGAAAAAACAAAGGGCATAATCCTCAGGTGAAAAACTGTGCCTGAGTTTCTGCTGGAGCATATCGGCAGCTGCAAGGGGTGAAGTCCCATTAAGCAGCCTTTCATAAAACCTATTGGGCTGCAAGAACCAGTTAGTGTAAGTAATGTAAGCATTCCTGGAACCAGTATGCTTGCCGTTCTTCCCGTTATTTTTCGAAGTACTTCCACCGTGTCCGGACATACTATCAATTTTCTCGGGGGAGAGAAGATTCCGGAAAAACTGGGAATCAAGCATCCATGGCAGGTCGAAGGATTCCCTTTTCTTCCGGACGCTGTCCATAATCTGCATGTCAGTAGGATTTTTTACAAACCCGATCACAGGCATCCGCTTTTCCAGAAAATGATCCATGATATCTATGTAATTCTGAAGGATTTTCCGGGCATCATTGTTCTGCCGGACTTTTACTTCCTCGTCATCCAGTACCATCCAGTACATGAGCTGTTTTGGGTAAATCGGTCCGTCCATTATGAAAAAGCTCTCTGCTTCCACCCTGTCTTTCATGAAAAGAATATGCTCGGATTCTGCGAGGTACATGGCAAAACTGTGCACCATGTCAGGAGCCTTTCTTTTCAGCTCGTCAGGAGCAATTGTAACCAGTTTTGCCCTTCCGAGCCCTTCATCAAAGGTTTCCCAGCCTGATGTGGCCTGCATAGCTACTCTCTGGGAAGAAGAATAAGCAGCACATACTATTGTTCTGCATCTCTGGATATCGAGGTCAGTAGGTGTTGCAGCCAGCCCGCAGTGGCAGAAGTCTACAAAAAGCCCGCTGTCATAAGTCATGGGGTTAGTACTTCCGCTGTCACAAGCATAAGTAACCGGATACGGGTCTTCGCCCTGTGCCATAAGCTCAGTCCTTACAATCCCCCGGAAGAGTCTGCCGATGGCCTTAAGGATGACCTTCCCATCGAGCTTCAACTCCTCAAGCAACGCATAGATATCTATCGCCGTATTGAGCTCCTCAAACTCAAACGACCTGTCAATCCTTTTTGCAAGCTCCGAGATCTTATGCATATGCACGGGCTCAAGGGTCATAAATAGAAGATGCTTCAAGGAGTGATATATTTGTTGAGTGAAGAGGAACAAAATTGAAAACAGATTTCAGAAATAAGTCTTCTATTTTTAATAAAAGTAATCTCCCGCAAAATCAGAGGAGCTGGTTTCAAAATTTCTATTCTTTATGTTTGTGACCAAAAGCAAATATTCCATTTAGTTCAATTGATTTTGATTTATTACTGAGAAATATTGGCTCAGAGGGATTGAAGGTAATTTTGAAACTAGCTCAGTAGCAAGAACGAAATGGAATCAAGATTTTGGGATGAGCTCTTTAATAACCGATCCAAAAATGAACAACATTAAGTGAATAATTGCAAAAAACACAAACATGAAGCTTAAAAAGAAAAAACGGAAAATTCAGGCTTACAACTTTATAAAAATGGGTAAAAATGGTTCAAATGGGGGAATCCCTACAAAAGAATAAAATGCCTAAAACTCCTCAGAACTCTTTGAGATATTCATGGCCAATTCGGAGGCAGATACATAGAGAACTTAAACCTGTGTATCTATTGTGGAAATTCAACACTCGAATTGAAGTACAAGAGGTTTTTTGATGAAAAAAATATGTCTTTTATTAGTCATGGTGCTAATCACTAGCGGATTTAGCGGTTGCATCGGACAGGAACAATCCGCACAAGATAATAATACATCAACACCTTCATATAATAATAACCAAACTGGGCATTCTGGTTTCTGGTCAATGCTGTTCTGGTCAAGTCTCTGGAACAGACACGTAACACCTAATATCCGGGCTGCAAAATCTCACATTAACCCCAACACTGCAACAAAAACGGATGCCCCTGACCCCTCCAAAAATGTTGACGCAAAAGACCCAGTAGACTCAAAAAATAAAAACTCAGTAAGTCCAGATGCCGGAAACAAACCAAAACCGAAAGTAAAAACAACCACCCCACGAATTAAGCGAAGCAGAAGACGTTAACGCCTGCTCGAACGTGGTCATAACCCCCAATTAATTTTTACATTTTTTGATACCACCTTTAATAATGTTTAATGATAACGTTTATGTGTAATTTCTAAAAATCTCTTTGTAAGCTCCATATACTACCCTCCAGAAATACGAAAAATGTATGGCCATATGGCTTAGAAATGACTTTTTTAGAAATGATTTTTTCTCAACATCGTCTAAAGCTTCCTAACTAACTTAG
>NZ_JAVKPK010000023.1:0-52984 GCF_031461075.1 Methanosarcina baikalica
TATACGAATTTTACACTTGCACTAAAAGTCTAAAATCTGCACCTAATGTCAAGAGAAAATGGTACTTTAAGTGCAAAGCCGCATTCAACAAAAGATTTTTATAACCGTCGTTTAGAACAAAACTTATGGCCATCCCCACTGCCAGACATTCTGAAACCGCAACTGTCAGGATCGATTATGAGAAGTGTAAGGCTTGCGGCCTCTGTGCTAAAGTCTGCAAAGGAGCCCCTCTCTACCTTGAAAACGATAAAGTATGGGTCGACCAAACCCGCTATTTTGGCTGCATCGGCTGCGGGCACTGTGCTGCAGTTTGCCCCACAGGAGCCATCGTAGTTGAAGGAAGAGAAATATCCCAGACTTCCTTTATGGACATCCCTGCCAAAGAAAACCGAGCAGAGAATGAAGAACTTATGGCTCTCATGCTTGCCAGACGTAGCATCCGGGAATTCGAAGAGAGGGAAGTTGAGCAGAAAAAAATAGACCGAATCCTGGCAGCAGCAAGCATGGCACCCATGGGAATTCCACCATCAGATGTTGAAGTCCTGGTTATAAACGGAAAAGAAAAAGTAAGGGAATTTTCCGACGACATGTTAGAGCATATGAAAAGCCAGAAATGGATATTTTCAAAACCTGCACTTCTCCTGATGCGGCCTTTCATGAAGAGGGAAGAGTATGAAGTCCTGGACAAATTCATGTATCCGGCGATAGAAATCTTTGAAGAAATGAGAAAAGAAGATACTGATTACCTGCTCTACGGAGCCTCCCTTGCGATGTACTTCCACGCCTCTCCTTATGCTGATCCAGCAGATCCTTTTATCACGGCCACCTATGCAATGCTTGCAGCTGAAACCCTGGACCTTGGAAGCTGCATGATAGGGACCATAGGCCCAATGCTGAAAAATGGAGGCAAAAAAGTGAAAGAAAAGTACGGAATCAATCCCCGAAACCAGCCCGGAATAATGATAATTTTCGGTTACCCTGCAGTAAAGTACAGGCGTGCTATTCGAAGAAATCTCGCAAAAATCCATTATTTTTGAAAGAGGAATTTCTCTTTTCTTAAACTTCTATTTGATTAGCTTAACCTACGTTTGAATTTTCCAGACCCAAAGTAGACTCTTTTTTCCCTTCAAATTCACCTTCATTTCAACCGGAACTCTGTTAATGGAGCATTCAAAATTGATGCAGTGGATGAGAGAGGAAGGTAAAAACTTGTGATTTCTGGATAAGCATGTGAGAAATGATCCTTTCTAGAAGACCAATTTCATAATAACTGGTCCTCTATAGGAGACCATTCTGAGAAAAATCTGATATTTTAAGAAAATACAACTTGATTCTGCAAAAGGGATACTGAGAATCAGCCAAAAACCTTCGCCCTGATTGTGTGAGTACCATACCCCTACCTTTCCTGTTTCGTCCGCTTTTGAAAGGTCTGAGTCATACAAAAACTGAAATGAAACAAAAAAATAAGAAGCGGAATCAACATAAGACTATACTATATCACTAAAAGATGTCACTAAATGGGGAAGGGAAAATGAAAGGAAACACACCCAGAATAAAACTCTATATCGCAGCAAGCCTTGACGGTTTCATAGCCAGAGAAAATGGCAGCATCGACTGGTTAACCAGATACGAAAACGACTCCGAAACAGACTATGGCTATTCCCAATTTTATTCATCAATAGGCACGGTCCTTATGGGCAGAAAAACCTATGAACAGGTCCTGGAATTCGGAGAATGGCCCTATGGGGAGAAAAAGTCATACGTATTTACCAGACAAAAAGAACCTATGCGCCACGAAAATAACGTAGAATTCGTTTCCGGAGACATCGGGGAGTTTGTGCGCCAGCTAATGGAAAATACTGAGAAGGATATCTGGCTCGTGGGAGGCTCACAGCTTATCAAGACGTTTTTTGAAGAAAACCTTGTTCAGGATATGATTGTTTTTGTGGTCCCCATTATTCTTGGAAGTGGAATTCCACTGTTTGATCAAATTGGAAGAGAGATAAAGCTCAGGACTGAAAGGGTAGAAAGGTACGAGAATGGGCTGGTGAGTGTTGAGTATAAAATAGAGGAATAATATAACAAAATAATAAACTATAAACACTCAAAGTTTTAGATAGGAATAATATCGTTATTGAGTGATTTAATGGTAATTCCAGATTATCAATCCGTAATGCTCCCTTTGCTAAGATATGCAAGAGACAGCAGAGAGCATCGAATCCACGATGCAGTAGAAAGCTTAGCTAAAGAATTCGGGTTAAGTGAAGGGGAAAGGAAGGAGCTACTGCCAAGCGGCCAGCAAGCTGTTTTTAAGAACAGAGTCGGATGGGCTAGCACTTATTTGAAAAAAGCCGGATTATTGAATTCCGGAAAGAAGGGGTATTTTACCATCACTCAAAAAGGACTGGATATTCTTAAAGAAAATCACACTTCGATTGATGTTGATTTTTTAAAACGATATGAGGAATTTAATAAGTTTTACAACGGAGATAAACAAATTGTAATTGATAAACCCGGTATTCTCAGCATAGAATGCATAGAAAGAAAAGAAGACCTTGATCCCGAAGAATTCCTCGAAATCGCGTACCAAAAACTTCACACTGAACTGGTTTCCGAAGTCCTCTCTACCATAAAGAAATGCTCAGCCAACTTTTTTGAATCACTGGTGATTGATGTCCTGACAAAAATGGGGTATGGAGGTTCAAGATCAGATGCCGGAAAAGCAGTCGGCAAAAGCCACGATGGGGGCATTGACGGTATTATAAAAGAAGACAGGCTTGGACTTGATGTCATTTATATCCAGGCAAAACGCTGGGAAGGCACAGTAGCAAGACCTGAGATCCAGAAATTCGCCGGAGCCTTGATAGGAAAGAAGGCAAAGAAGGGAGTTTTCATAACGACTTCGAGCTTTTCAAAAGAAGCTATCGAATATGCCGATCTTACAGAGAACATTGTTTTGATTGATGGGGAAATGCTTGCAAGGCTAATGATTGAATATGACGTAGGAGTTTCGAAAGTAAAGTTTTACGACATAAAAAAGATGGATACGGATTATTTTGAAGACGGAGTAATATGAGAAGGGATTAATCCTCCGGTTCTGGCAAAACCGTAAGCTCATTTGTGTTTGAGCTCATCCCAGAACTAGAATTTCCGTCTATAACTCTCATATTCCGAATAATCAATCAAGGTTTATGATCATGAAAATTATTTATGAAACCAATGATTGAGAATAAAATTGGTTTTGAGATGAGCTCAAACACAAATGAACCAACCCAATAAATAATTTCTTTCAACAAATATATATACTTGAAGGTTAATGATTAGTTCGATTTCAAACCAATGTTGATACTCAAAAACGCGCCAAATATAAATATACAAAAATAGAAATATTACTGGATATTATAAGTTAAGAACATCGGAGCATTTATAGAGGGCAGGATAGAATATATTATATAAAATTTGAATTTTCCTCATTTAAGAATAAAGTTTCCATTTCATAGAATTCAGAATTAATTATAGATAAATAAGGAAACTAGAATAACACAATTGTATCAACTTACCTTATGCAGGATAAAAAAATATATACCTGCAGTCAGAATGTATATTACTGATTTTATTTGATCTAACTTAACAAAAAAGTTCAGAGCATAGGAAATCAAAGACCGAAAACCCAGACATTAGCCTGGGAGGACGTCGTGTGAGAAGTCATGAAGAACATGTTTAAAACTACAATTTTGCTTGCTGCCCTTACAGGTCTCCTGGTTCTAATAGGAGACTACTTCGGCGGAACAAGCGGAATGATTATTGCATTCGCGTTTGCAGTAATTCTCAATTTCGGAAGCTACTGGTACAGTGACAAGATAGTCCTCAAGATGTACAAAGCAAAGGAAGTTTCCCCTGCGGAAGCCCCGAACCTGCACAGGATCGTGGATGGACTGGTTATGAAATCAGGACTACCAAAACCCAAAGTGTACATCGTTGAGTCTGGCATGCCAAATGCCTTTGCAACCGGCAGAGACCCAAAGCATGCAGCTGTGGCTGCTACGACCGGAATTCTTGAGTTGCTCTCTTATGAAGAGATTGAAGGCGTGCTGGCACACGAACTGGCACATGTAAAGAACAGGGATACCCTGATAAGCGCAATAGCTGCAACCCTTGCAGGTGTTGTCACAATGCTGGCTAATATGGCGCAGTGGGCTGCAATATTTGGCGGCTTTGGCGGCAGAGATGATGACAACGGGGGAATCGTGGGCCTTATCGCAATGGCCATTGTGGCACCTATTGCTGCAACTTTGATCCAGCTTGCAATCTCAAGGTCAAGAGAATTTGCAGCAGATGCAGAAGGAGCTAGCATGTGCAGAAAACCCTGGGCTCTTGCCAGTGCTCTTGAAAAACTCGAGGATGGGAATTCCCATTACAAGCCAAGTGTTTCGGATGTGCAGGCAAAGGAAAGCAGCGCCCATATGTTTATTGTCAATCCTCTCAAGGGAGGCGCGATTCAGTCTCTCTTCAGGACTCACCCGGTAACCGAGGAGAGGGTAAAGCGTCTGAGAGCTATGAGGTTCTGAGAAGATTTCTCAAACCTTTATTTCTTTCCTTTTGTTCCAATTCATTCTCTTCAGTTCCTTTTCCTTCACTTTTTTCTTCAATCTCTTTTCTTCAATTTATTATCTGGTTACTCTTATCCAGATCTTTTTTTGTCCGGAATTTTTTTAAGATAAGCGTGATATATGCTATCAATGTACACAGTAAGGTTTTCAGATTGTACCTGAGAGAAAGCACTTGTAAAAGAAAGTGATAGATAAAGAAGAAGGATAAAAAAGGATAAAGAAAAAGGATAAAGAAAAAAAGATAAAGAAAAAGGATAAAGAATAACAACTCTAAGGGAAAAAAACTGGCAAAAATCAGAAGGATATTTTTATAATTGAATTATGATATGAATTGTCCACACCCTATCCTGATTTTATCGGGGAGTTTTCAATGGAAGACAGGTTTGAGATTGGCAGGATCATCAGGGCAAAAAGTATCTCTGATGCATGGTATCGCGGGCTTAATATCATCTGGAATCACGGAACTGTGATTACTGATGAGAGAGGAAGCCAGATCAGGGAATTCATGGATTTGATGGTAGTAATTGAAAATCCCTATACTGACAGGATTCCTGCAGATACGGCCTGGAACGAGGAAAGGCTTGAAGAGTACGCAAAACAACTTATTTCGGGAGAGAACGCACAGGACTTCGAGTACACGTATGGGCAGCGTCTTCGGAACTGGAACGGAAAAGTAGACCAGATAGAGTACGTTATCGAAAAGCTGCAGGAAAGCCCTACCTCCAGGCGAGCAATAGCTATCACCTGGATTCCTCCTATAGATACGAAAGTTAATGAAGTTCCCTGTATGATGCTCGATGACTTTAAGATCAGGGATGGAAAAGTACATCTCACTACTCTATTCAGAAGCCATGATTTCGGGGGAGCTTACCCGGCAAACCTTTACGGGCTCTCGAAACTTCTCGAGTACGTAGCTGACAGGGTAGGAGTAGAACCCGGAACGATCACTACTATCAGCATTTCAGCGCATGTCTATGATCATGATTGGGAGCTCGTGGAAAATATTGTAAAAGGTGTGAGCTAAAATTTTAATCATATCCAAGAGAATCATATTCAGAAGGCTAGAAGTAAGCACTTGAATCTCAGGAAAAGTCTAAAATAAGAAATATAAGAGTTCTGGTACATATGCGTATTTCTATAAACAAATCCTCAATCAAAGGGGAAGTCTTTGCCCCGCCTTCAAAGAGTTATACTCACAGGGCTATAACCCTGGCAGCCCTCTCAAAAGAGTCAATCATCAGACGTCCCCTGATTTCCGCAGATACTCTTGCTACAATCCGGGCTTCCGAGATGTTCGGGGCTTCGATTGAAAGGGAGGAAGAGAATCTCATCATTCATGGAGTTAATGGAAAACCCCATGTTCCGGAAGATGTAATTGATGCTGCGAATTCAGGGACAACACTTCGCTTCATGACCGCAGTAGCATCCCTTACTGATGGGATTACAGTGCTTACAGGAGATTCCTCCCTTCGCACCCGGCCAAATGGACCTCTTCTCGAAGTTCTCAACAGGTTGGGTGTAAAAGCCTGCTCTACCAGGGGAAACGAGAGGGCTCCGCTTGTAGTCAAAGGCGGGCTTGAGGGAACAAAGGTGAATATTGACGGCTCTATAAGTTCCCAGTTTATTTCTGCCCTTCTAATAACCTGTCCACTTACCGAAAACAATACTACCCTTTCCATTACAGGTAGACTTAAGTCAAAGCCCTATGTGGAAGTAACTATTGAGATGCTTGAACTGGCAGGAGTCAAAATCCATACAGATGATAACGACAATATCAGGTTCATCATTCCTGGAAAACAGAAATATGATCTCAAAGAGTATACCATTCCAGGCGATTTTTCCTCTGCATCTTACTTGCTTGCAGCTGCAGCTATGACAGATAAGTCTGAAATTACGGTTAAAAACCTCTTCCCCTCAAAACAGGGAGACAAGGTAATTATTGAAACTCTCAAACAAATGGGAGCAGACATCGCATGGGACAGAGAAACAGGTATAGTAGTCGTAAGGGGAGGAAAACGACTAAAAGCTATAACCTTTGACGCCGGTGCAACCCCTGACCTTGTCCCTACAGTTGCTGTCCTGGCTTCAGTTGCTGAAGGAACAAGCAGAATTGAAAATGCCGAACATGTAAGATATAAGGAAACGGACAGGCTGTGCGCCCTTGCGACCGAACTTCCGAAATTTGGAGTCCGTCTTAAAGAAGAGAGGGATAGTCTGACAATCACCGGAGGAAAACTACAGGGAGCAGATGTCCATGGCTGGCATGACCACAGGATTGTCATGGCTCTTGCAATGGCGGGAATGATGGCAGGAAATACAACAATTGACACTACAGAGGCTGTATCCATCTCTTATCCGGATTTCTTTAAAGATATGTGCAACCTTGGAGCAAAAATGGAGAATATTTCGGAAAAATAAGTAGCATCCAGAATTGAGACTTGCAGGATCTCTAACTGCAGGACTCATCTTTAATTTTGATCTAACTGAGGTTTTGCCATTTTCCATAAAATCCCTTATTTTCAAATAATATTTGAAAATAAAGCTTATTTTGTAAAAAAATTTGTTTAAAACAGGTTAAAACCAATTTAATGTAATATTATGCCAATAATTCTAAATAAAGAGATTTTTAGTCGTTTAATAGCGAGAAAAACTACGTTTGAATTTTAAACACATAATAAATATTTATATTTTTATGCAATTTGTATACATAAATCATACCAAATGCTAATTTTCTAAGCATATATAATATTAATTGAGTTCTCACAGCCAGATTCCGTATTTGGCGGCATTTAGCAGTTCAATTTTAGAGGTTTTAGATGTGATTTTTTTACAAAATAAGCAGTTATAATCTATTTTTTTGCTTTTAAAGCATTTTTGTCAATTTTGGCAAAACCTCAACTATGTTCATAGAGAAGTGAATTCTCGAATTTCGCCGTTTTTCTTGTATTACATGTTTTTCAGGCTTTTTGTTCATTAATTTTGACTATTTTATGGATTTATAATTTATTCGAGCTTTGATTTCTTATTAGAGCTTTAAAAGCTCCCTTTTTTTGAATTGATCTTTCAAAAATCCAAAAAGGCTGTTCCATCTGAATGGGTAATCGGAAAAAGTAAAGGAAGAAAACCAAAGTACGGAGATAATGAGAAAGTGGAATATATAAATTTAATGAAACAAAGCAATTTCAGGAAAAGCAGTACAGAAAAGCAGGTATAGAAAAAAGAAACAAAAAGTAGGCCAGAAGGCCTACTCCGTTTTAAGATGTTCATTTGTTGAGATTATTTTGCCGGAATGACGAGGGATCTCTCGCCAGCAGGCACGAACTCTCTCATGGCACCGCGGCCGAATTCTCTCCTGGGCTCAGCAAAGTTGAAGGGCAGGAGGTCATCAGCGAAGCAGACCTTGATGAGTGGGTTGACGGTGAATGCGTCGCCACGGCCTGCGTGGGCTGCCTGAGCGATACCTGCGTATCCACCCTGGTGACCGACGTTCATTGCGTAGTTGGGGTAGTTTGGACCACGGAGTTCGTCTGGGAGACCTTCGTCGCCCTGGTAGGACAGAACATTTGTGGCACCACACTGGTCCTGCAGGTCGTATCCGAAGAAGCCGAGACGGCCCCATGCTTCCTTGTGCAGGTACATGGAGAGGTACCAGCCGGAGAGACCGGCATTTGCGTTTGCGGTTGCAAGGGAACATGCAACACCGGCTGCAGCTGCAAGCACGGTTGCTCTCTGGGATCCACCGAAGTGGTCTTCAAGGGCAGTCGGGAACTTTTCGTAGGTCTCGATACCGTAGAGTGTGGACTCTGTTGCAATGTCCTTTACTACGTCGAGAGTTGCCTTTACCTTGTTGTCCTTGCCTACATTTGCAGCACCGTTGTACTTGTCGTTGATGTAGTCGACGTTGTAGTACACGTTGTTGTCGAGGATATCGTCAGTGTATGCAGCTGTTGCATACTGAGTAAAGCCGACACCACCGGACATGTAGGATCCGAGCCAGATCTGGTCGTAGAGCATGCAGCCTGCACCAACGACTTCAAGGGAAACCTTTGCTGGGTCGTCAGCAACTGTGCGGCTTGTCTGGATTATATCTGAGAGGTGACCGAAGGAAAGTCCACCGGGCTCGTTAGGGCCACGTGCACGCCTTGCGGGGAGCATTTCACCCATGGAGACGAGAGCTGCGTGCTTTGCAGCAAAGGACAGGTCAGCGACTGCTGCTTCACCGGCGCACATTGCGTATGCGGAGATGAAGGACATACCGATCTGCATGGCTGCCCACCTGGAGGTCTGTGCACCGTCAGTTGTCCTGGAGACAATTGTTGGGATGTGGATTGCCTGCCAGGAGGTCTTGCCGATGGAGGCCTTAATCTGAGCTGCCTGCTCTGCATTGAACTCCTTGTTAATGTTGATCAAGAACTGCTTGTCGATTTCGTCTGCAAGCTCGTCATCGCCTGTGAAGATTTTGACGTAACAGTCATCAACAAGTGCTGGGTGTGTCTCGACCATCATTTCCTGAACCACTGCTGCACCGGGCATAGCGTGGTTGAGGACTTCAAGGTAGTGGTTGATGGTTTCAGGGGTAACTTCCTTACCCAGCCTCTTCTCAAGAGTCTCGTGAGCGAGGTCAAGACCGACAATACAGGTTCTCCTGATATCATCCCACATCTGCTGCATTGCAGCGTTGTTCACGTAGTGGAGGTCGTCAGGTTCTGCAACAATATCAGTGCCAGAGATGACGTAAGGAGTAATTGCACGCTGACCAAGAGGAGCACCGGAGTGCATCATTGGGTTGTAGAATGCAATGCCTCTCTTCTCTGCGATTTCTTTTCCGGCCTTAATCATTTCGACCTTTCTGGGGTCCTGCTCAGGTCCAAGCCTCAGGAACTTTTCTGTCTTGCCGGTGATGTCCGTGGTAGACTGCTGGTTTGTACCAAATTCCTGTGTGAACTTAACTTCCATTGACTTTTTGAATTTTGAGAAAATATCTGCTGCCATTTTGGTCACCTCATTTCGGCTGGAATCCGTATATGGTTCTCTCATCGAATACTCTCTGTACCCATTCAATGACCTCAGCATCGGCCCTGAAGGCTACATTGTCCACACGGTAAATGGTGGTCCTCTTTGCGGCTTCTTCAGTGGACATTGGCTTGCCGAGGTCTACTTTCCTGTCGAGAGGAATTGCAACCTGGTCCTTATCCATAATGATGGTGCCACCTTCGAGTCTTCTCCTGTCGACCATGTCGAACATTACACCGTCTTCCTGGAGACGGACGGAGTGACCGTGAACTGTTGCACCGCGCATACCGGAAAGTGCAGGGCAGCTCATTTCAGTTTCTAGCTGGACCTTTGCGCACTT
The DNA here is from genome assembly GCF_031461075.1 of Methanosarcina baikalica. Taxonomy (NCBI): domain Archaea; kingdom Methanobacteriati; phylum Methanobacteriota; class Methanomicrobia; order Methanosarcinales; family Methanosarcinaceae; genus Methanosarcina; species Methanosarcina baikalica. The sequence continues at coordinate 9,964 of NZ_JAVKPK010000023.1, forward strand.
TTCCATATCTCTCTCACGGGCTTCAACGATCTGACGGCCGGAAAGGGTACCTGGGTCTACGCCTCTGAAGTTAATTGCTGCAAAATATGATCTGAAGTACGGGGTCGCAGGTGCGTTGTACATGGAGTCAGCGAACTGAACGTACCTGACTCTGTCACCTGCTTTTGCACCGGGTGTAGCATCAACGATCTCACGGGTCGAGCAGGCGGGCTCTCCCATCTCTGCAAGTGGTGGGTGAGTGCTCGGGTAGTCGCTCCCTGGGGCACGGTGTCCGAGGATTGCAGTTAAGTCTTCATCTGAGATTTCCCTGAGTTTCTCAAGTTTCCCAGACATGTGCTTTCTTCTGTTAACGCCAACTGATGTTGCGCCTGGATAAAATTGTGCTTTGTAAGCCATCTCATGCAACTCCTTTGTGATCTTCTAACTGGTCTAATGTAGTCTTGACGTATTTAACGATTGAATTTAGTTTATCCCTGGGACAGGAATCACCGCGTGTAACTCCACTCACCATATCCATCACAATTCCTTTCGTACGAATATTTTCATCCCTTGGCATCACTAATCTCGTCTTTATCCCTGCTTCTGCAAAATCCTCAAAATCTACCGGGATCTGGCTGACTACAATTGCCGGGATATTAGCCTGGCTCAAGATTTCCCTGGCTTTCCTAATTACATGGTCCTTGATATTTCCGAGGTGAATAACAGCCAGTTTGTGCATTTCAATCTGTGAGACTTCTACCGGACTCAATACAAAAGATCCGGTCCTCATACCTGATTCGGGGATTCCGGAACCTGAATAGAGTACCAGCACACTGACCTGAATGTTTTCTTTCCTCATGCCGTATGTGATCTCACACACCGGTTTTGTGATATGTCTCTGGCCGGGACTCATGGCAATAGCTACAACCTCAGCACGGCCGGCTTCCGAGAGAGTCCCTCGCTGAGCAAGTCCTCCTCCTCTGCCAAGTCCCGCACCACATCTGCAGTCAACTACCTGCGTTTCCCGATCGATCATCATACTTTTTCACTCATCTTCATCCTTTTTCTCTTGCTTCTCAATGAAGACGAGCTGGTTTGTTTTGGCTTTCGGATCTACCATACCAAGCAAGCGAGGGTCTGCTTCAGGACCAAGTTTTGCATAATCAGTTACTGTAGGCTTTTTCCGGAAAAAATGTCCTTCCCTGAATTCAAAGGGAAAGGGGAGCAATTTTTCGCACAGTTCCCTGATAGTTTCTTTAGCTTCGGCGTTTGAAAGTTCAATCCTGATCCTGCCTGCACAGATCTTCAATTCAATAACTTGATCTCCAATCTGAATAGGCTTTCTTAGTGGATGTTCCACTTTTTCCCCAGTGCCTGGACCGGCGGATACCTTATCAGGCAACCTGTTACCCTGCACCATAACGCGGATTACCCCGTCCACTTTGTAGATCTCACCTATGAGCTTCTGAGCTGTTTCGGGGGACAGGATTCTACTGGGAAAGATTTCGATTTGAATAGAATCTTCCTTATTTGAAGCAGAGTCTGACATCGTTAGACCTTTCGAGTTATATGTTTAGAGCGCTCCTGCAACTGCCTTAATCGGCTCGCGGAATTCTTTGATTCCACCAAACACGTCACCAATGAGGCCGGATGTGGATTCAATTGTGAACATCTGGGTACCTGCATCAAGGGCTACTGCTGCGCATACGCAGGGGATTGCAAATCCTCTGGAGTGCCTGGTAACGACGTGGTTACCGTTGAAGACACCAGGTCCACCGCCACCGTAAATGGAGTGGCTGAAGAATGAGAACCCTACTGCGACACCCTGTACTTTACCGTAGTCGCATCCTGGGAGACCGGTTTCCTTCTCAAGCATGTCGTTGAAGTAGAGAAGTGTTGAGGAAACGTTCTGAGCTGCACGTCCTGCACCACAGTTCACGAGAGTGGCTGCAAGTGTACCGGCTGCTGCATAGGCGTTCCACATGGGGACGTCGTTTGCCTTGTAGAAATTGTATCCGGAGGGAGCTGTCTTGTCAACGGAAATAACGCCGTCTTCAATTGCTCTGCCAACGATGGACTGGATAACGGTTCCAATGGTACCGTTCTTACCGTTTTCCTTTACAACGTTATATACGACATTGTTGGCGTTGAGGCCCTGGCATGCGAGACCGAGGAGCTGATGCCTCTCGAACATACCGACTGCGCCACCCATCTCGAAGATACCAGCCTGCTCATAGATAGAAGAGAGAGCAGCTGAGTTCATTGCAGATCGGCTGGTGATTGCTGCAACGTGGTTTGCCATGATGTTCCTGAGGGAGAAGCCGAGACCTTCGTTGTTCTGGGGAATGCTCAGGATACCTGCAACATTTCCGCCCATGAGGTCCATTGTCTGCGGATAGCTTCCCCAAACAGCGCCCTTCACTATGGGTGCATCGTACATATCGGTCTTGAACATATCCAGAATCGTCTGGGTGATTGCTGCTGCACCGACTGTGGTTGCGGACATATAATCGGCACCAGCGGTCATTCTGGACTCTGGGACCTGGACGAGCAGGCTCTTTCCGCCCTTGAGAATCTTTACATTTGAGTCGTCGCCTTCATCGACTTGGATAAGGTCCTTAACGCTTGCTGCAATAGCATCAACATTGCCTACGATATCGTAGTTAAGTCCACGGCCTAAGATCTGACGGCCCTTTCCGCCCATCTTGCCACTGGCAAGTGCTCCCTGAATACCTGCGAGGGAGACTGCAACGGACCTCTTGGTGTCCAAGATGATTTTTTTAATTGCTGCGTTTCTTGTTGGAGCAAGGTTCATGATGTCGACTTTGCTCTCGAGCAGTTTTCCTCTGTCGTCGTAGATGTCTACTGTGTCAGACACTTTAATTTCCTCCTTAATTTATTAAAATCATTTTGGGACTGGTCACCTATTCGAGTGCTTTTGCACCCAATAAATCAAGTACCGTATCGTTTTTAAGTGTCCACTTTCCCAATGAATTCTCATTCGTTTAGAAGGTACTTAAATCTTTTGTGTTCTCCGATCGATGAATTCATGTATTTTTTTAAAATTGATTTTATTAATGTGAGATCTATTTTTGTATGATCATATAAAAAAACGGGATCAATAGAGAAATATAATTTCAACGTTACTTAAAGCCGCCAAAAATATACAATAAGACTTAATTAAAATATTTTTTAGGAAGCTGATGAAATGACAATAAATTTTTCCAGATGTTGTTTAGTCACCTGGAAATCATACCAAAAAGATTTAGTAATATCCTCGTAATACGAAAGTTTAATATGGAAGTAGTTGTTGACGTAGGCGGAAATCCCGGGGTAGACTGTAGAGGCTTTTGCAAATATTGCTATTTCAAAAGGGTTAAAGAGACTCCCCCCCTGGGCTGTAAGTACTGTCTTCCTTTCAAAAAAGGATGTGACTACTGTACCCGCAGTGTAAAAGAATCATACTCAGGCTTCAAACCTCTTCAGATGGTACTGGAAGAGACTGCAAGAAAGCTCTCTTTTGCAAGTGGAGAAATCGGAAAATTCACTATCAGCGGAGGAGGCGATTTAAGCTGCTACCCAGAACTGAAAAACCTTGTCGCTTTCCTTTCTCAGTTCAGGACTCCCATACACCTGGGATATACAAGTGGAAAAGGCTTTTCCAAATTTGATGATGCTCTTTTTTATATAGACCAGGGAGTCACAGAGGTAAGTTTTACAGTCTTTGCAACTGATCCGGCTTTAAGAGCTGAATATATGAAAGACCCGGAACCTGAGGCGTCTTTGCAGGTTCTTAAAGATTTCTGTACTCATTGCGACGTGTACGGGGCAATCGTACTAATTCCGGGAGTAAATGACGGAGAAGTCCTTGATAGAACTCTAAGTGATCTGGAGATCATGGGTGCAAAAGGGGCTATCTTGATGAGGTTTGCAAACTTCCCGGAAAACGGGCTGATTCTGAACAACGCCCCTATCATTCAGGGCATAACTCCACATACTATCCTAGAATTCACCGATCTGGTGCGCAGTTCTGCATCAAAGCATCCTTCCATGAGGGTCACAGGAACTCCGCTTGAAGATCCGTTAATTGGTTCTCCCTTTGCCATTCGGAATGTTCCCGAAGCCCTTGCAAAGCTTCCGAAAATCACAAAAAAAGCCACAGTAATCACAGGCCGGATAGCAGCCCCAAGACTGAGGGAAATCTTTGAGACCCTGGGAGGCTCTGTGAATATAGTCTCCCCGAAAAAAGACATCGCATGCCTAATTACGATAGAAGACTTCAAAACGCTGGACCTATCGGAGGTTAATGAAACCGTTTTTATTCCAGGACGGGCCTTTGTCCATGATATGGAAGTTAAAGAAACTCTTAAAAGAGACGGAGTTGACAGGCTTGTTCGCAGGGGCCCAGAATGCCTTTCTGTAGATGGGGAAATGTCAATAGGCATGACCAGAGAAGAAGTTCTGGAACTGGAAATCGAAAACTTTACTGAGCTTATAGAGCAAATCAACTCACTTGGGCTGCCTCCGGAATAAAATCGAATGACAAACGAAACTTTCAACCTAGATCTAAGAAAAGCCCATACTTTATTCAAAAATAGCCACATAAGGAAGTACAGATAATCAGACAGATACTATATAAATGCCCATAAAATTATATAATTACATGCGAGATATATACGCGACTGTCAATCGAAATTGGATAGATTTTCTCCTTTAAGGGAAAAATATGAGGCTGAAAGAAGCCTATTTCCAGAAGAAAAGTTGGACTTGAAATAGTAAGGTTAGGGAATTGAATAATAAATACCTCTGTATCTTCGGGCTTTCAAACGGCCCTATCTCCTCTGGGGCCATCAGAATAAATTTATTTCGGATCACAATATTTCGTTTTGTTCTTTCTCAGCGCGGAGATCCAGACATGAAATCCGAAAGTCCCAGTTGCTTAACCCTGTGATTTTCGAACAGAGAACAGATATCTTTATCAAGCAGTTCAATCCTTTGTCGAGTGTAGCTGGAAACTTCGTATCTTCCCCCAATCTCTTTTGAAATTTCAAGATATTTACGAACAGATCCCTCATGCACGGTCAGTATAACATTGCCTCCGCATTTAGGGCAGGTACCGGTCAGAGGAGGGCGTCTGAACTTCTCTGCACACTTGACACAGCGCATTCGCTGCCTGGAAAATGAACGGAGATTTCCGATAAGATCGGGAAGGAAATGAGACTTAAGCACCCTTTCAGCCACATCAGGGGCGTCTACTGCCCTTATCTTGTTAGCCAGGGAAAGCTGAGCCTCCATTTTATCTATCATGCTTCCCAAAGTCTTATATGAAGAGTTAAGCGGGCCTGCAGCAATATCTGTAGTGTCGTGTGTAAACATAAAATGCTCATACTGCTCCGGGGTTCCAAGCCGACTGCTTACCAGATCCATAATGCCTTCGAGTTCAGTGGGATTTTTGATTTCTTGAGTGGCCCTGTAGAACGCAAGAGGATACCTCGCAGACACGTCTATATTGTGTGCCTCCTTGTCTACTTCCTTAGGATCGATCCTTGTAGTGAGCACAAGAGGAGCATCCATTTTTCCTCCTCTTTTATCCGGAAGATAAGCCCTCGAGAAATTAAGGATCCCATCCATAAGGAGCATTATGCAATCTTCATCCCCATCGCAGTTCCTGCGTTTTGAAGCATGAAAAAAAGGATGTGCATAGCCGACTGAAGCTTTCGTGAACCCTATCAGGCGCCCGAGCACACCTGCAGAGGTATGCGGAGCAAGCCCTATTAGCAGTACGCCTACCAGATCCTGAATGGTTTCAGCATTATAATAGGGCTCAACCTTATAATACTTCAAAAGAAGGTCATCAACGTAGTTTGCCGTACGCAGCATGTACTCGCCGCCGTCATAAGAAATAACAAGATCCTGAACCTTCAGGCAGACAATCTGTTCATCCCTTTCAAGGGATTTTCCATAAATATCTTCCTTGTAACCTAGTTCCCGGAGTTTGGCTGCTGTTATCCCGATTTCATCAGCCCGGATATGCGTAAGAGGGATATCTGACATATCATACCTGACAGTCCCGTCCTTAAAAATAAAGACTTCATGTTTTGCCCGCAAGATTCCTTTTTCGAGGGGTTCGGGGGTCATCTGCCCATTCATGAGCCGCTTTACTCCTTTAATTAGATCCATTTTTTCCCTTTCCCCTACATTCTCAAAGGCCTGCTTGTAAATGGAATGAAAATCCAGTTTGACATTTGCAACAGAAGTTGCTTTTCTTCCGCATTTAGGGCAGGTTTCAGCTCCTCTTACATCGATCTTGCAGCGGGGGCAGGAAAGTTTTGGATGTGTATATTCTCCGCACTCACAGCGCCAGAAATATGCCTCTTTTCTGCAGACAGGACATTCTCTGAGTCCCATTTCAACTTCAATTTCTCCAATCTTCCCATTCATGGAAGCTGTATAATCGGAAGCAGATACAATGTTCCGAGTTATTCCTCCGGCATTGTTTATCGGGAAGAGGACCTGAGCTGCAGGAGACATCTTTCGCAGGTCGGATTTTTCCGGCCTTCCCATTCTTGCCCCTATTCTCGAAGGAGCCCTGGGGAGAACCTTAAATCCACTCAGAAAAGCTGCAGCATCCACCATATTATCAGTATCAGGCATCTGAGCCTTCTCTTTCAGGCGGCTGTCAAGCCCAAGGCAGAAAATAAAAGGAAGAGATTCTTCAATCAGGATTGTCTCATCTTTTACTTTATGAAGTACAAGGAGTTTTTCAAGTACGGATTTAATACCCCTTTCCAGGCAGGCTTTCAGGGGTAACCTGAGGATTCCGTTTTCAGCCGAAAAATTTCCCTCATCAGCCACGAATTTCCTTAGAGCCTCGAATTCATTTCGGTTTATGTCATGCCAGAGATAGGTAAACTTCGGATGAAGGGGGACATCGAATTCTTCCGCAAGCCTGAGAGCCAGAGACGCAGAAGGATTTTTCAATTCGTTTTCCGGTATCGTTTCAGGACAGGCTGCTTCATAGTCGTAATGCCACCATTCGAAAACATATGGTGAAGGCATAAGGGGATGATTGTTTTCCAGGAAATCGCCGTAATTAATAAGGATCTCTCCGATGTCCACTATTACTTCTATCTGCGAGCGGATTTCATAGGCTTCCTTCACATTATCTATACGAACAACGTCTCCAGAAAAGAGGCGCACAGTCGGTCCTTCTATCGAGTCCACGGCAGACATAGCTGCCGCTTTTCCAGGCCTTTCAACCTTAAGCTGAGTCCCATTAGCAATAAAATCATCAAGCAACACCATAGTAGACGGATTAATCCCTGCAGCCGCAAAAGAGGTATTTCTGGAACGCCCGTAGCGGAGCCTGAACCCGCCTGGCCGTGAAGGGTGGGAAAAAACAGGTCTGCCTGCAATCAGGTCTTTTATGTACTTATCCTTCGGCTTGATTTTGTTTTTCTGCTCATTTTCTTCATCCCCTTCGCTTTTCGCGCCTCCTATGAGCGTTTCCAGCCAGTCCCACCCATCCATATTCAGTTTATTGACATGTTTCTTGACCTTTGGGGCCTTCAGGGCAAGCCCTTCAGCAAGCACAAGGCACATTCCCCCTCTAACGCGGTTTGTTCCTATCCTTTCCAGGTCCCTGTGCCCTTCTACCTCGGCCTCTTCAGTTGGGTCCCCGTCAATACAGACAGGACAATTCCTGACTATCAGACGGATCTCATCTTCAGAAGGAGTGTATTGCAGACTTGCAACCCTCTTGTAAAGCAGGATTTCTTCCACATAGCGCTCTACTTCCTCTGGCCTTGGTTTGTAGCGGTCAATTCCGATCCCGCGTCTTACATAGTCGCCGACAAGCACGGAAAGGGCCTGGGCTGTCCCGCCTGCACTCCGGATTGGCCCGGAATAAAAGATCCTGATATACTGAGAACCGTCGTCGTTTTTCCCAAGTTCGACCTTGTCAATCCCTTCGATAGGAGCTGCAACCACTCCTTCTGTAAGGACAGCCATGGAAACCCGGATCGCAGCTTCAACTGCATCCTTTTTTGCGGCGAAGCTCCCAACTTCTCCTTCTGCTACCTGGCGCCCGATTTCAAGAGCTGCTTCTTCCCTGGACATCTTTATCTCAAGCTCACGGATCTTTACAGCGACCCCCTCTACTCCTATAAGGTTTTCAACCCTATCTGCAAGATCCTTGGCAAGGGGAATTTCTACAATAGGCTTCGGATCTCCTCCGCGGGCTCGAGCCATATTTGCGATCTCGATTGCCTCTTTGAGCCTCGCTTCAAGTTCATTAAAATATTCATGCATCTCCTCACTTGCAATCGTTTCACCCATTTGAAAAGCCCCTTTATGAGAACATTAGGAAAGTCAGATTTATCTCTGCCTGCGCACAGATCCGGAGGCGAAAATGCCTGAAATAACAGTCACAAAAAGGACAAACATACCGACCCAGAGAAGATAGTTTCCTATCTTCTCCATGCCAAGAACTGTTAAAAGCAGGCCTGTAGCCAGAACTGCAAAATTAATCTTATTTACTTTCTTGTTCTGCCCCATGACTTTTTTATAAGCCCGCATTTTTACCAGATTTTCTTTTTTTTCTGCTTTCAAAAAATCCCTCTAAGGTATTTAACCGAGTCCTCAATTCTGCCGTTACAATGGAACTTAAACAACAAACTTCACGGAAGATGCTTCCCTCAATCTGTTAATGAGCGCATCCCCAATCCCCGAATGGCTGAAAGAGCCGTCAGCCACGATAATATCCAGCCCTCTCCTATCCATGTTCCTTAGCCCTTCAAAAAGTTTCCTGGCAGCGACTTCTGGCTCTTCCCTGGGTCCCAGCAAAAAGTATTCATATGTGCCCAACATTTTAAAAGCAGGGAGGCCTGCAGTTTCTTCAGTGAGCAGGAGCCCGACTTTCTGCCCTTCGTTTCTGTAAATTTCAAGTAATTTAACAATCTTTTCCGGAACGGACTTACTTCCCCCCTCCACAAGCACAACCTTTGTATCAGGAGTATAATGTCCATATTTTTGACCTGCCCTCTTTTCCAGTAGAGCCGCATCAGTCCTGGCTTCACCATCTTTGTATCCTGGCTGGACTTTTCCTATAATTTTTTCAAGATCTCCACTTCTCACGGCTCCGGGCCTGAGCAACGCAGGCGGTTCGACAGTCATATCAATTACAGTTGACTCAAGGCCTATGATAACTTCCCCTCCGTCAATAATTGCATCTACCCTGTCAATGAGATCGGCTATGACGTGGGATGCAAAACTGGGACTGGGCTTTCCAGATAGGTTGGCACTGGGAGCAGCAAGAGGAGTACCTGCCCTCTTCACGAGTTCCAGAGGAATTTTATGGTCAGGCATGCGGACTCCTATTGATTGCAGGTTTCCTGAGGTAATTGCCGGGACAATATCGTTTTTTTCCAGAACGATAGTAAGGGGACCAGGCCAGAAAGCATCCATGAGCCTGAAAGCTTTCTCAGGGATATTTCTTGCAACCTTCCCGAGATCTTCCCTTGAGTGAACGAGCAGACTAAGGGGATTTCCTGGAGGGCGCTCTTTAGCCTCGAAAATCTTCAGGACTGCATCGGGGTTCAGGCCGTCAGCTCCAAGCCCGTAAACAGTTTCCGTGGGGAAAGCTACAGTCCCACCACTCCTGATGATCGCTGCCGCCTTGTCAAGAACGGCATCAAAGTTTTCTTCGGAAACCCGAAAAACCAGAGTCTCTACTTTATTTCCGTTTTCTGCCTGCACAAAGAATAAACTCCTCTTCGATAGTTATTTCCATTGCTTTTTTCGGCTTATTTCTTTAGCCACTTGCCAAGGGCAACTTCAAGTTCTTTGTGGCTTTTCGCGTATTCCTGCAGAGTAACTCCTTCAAGGCTTGCTTCAAGTGCCTGCCTGCAAGCAGCAGCTCCGGCTGCCGTGCCCATAGGATGTGCATGGATTCCGCCGCCAAACTGCATAATAACATCTTTGCCGAAAATAGAATACAGGTCAGGAATCATTGTAGGGGCAAGCCCTCCCGAAGCGACAGGGAACATGGGCTTTAGCTCTCCCCAATCCTGGGCAAGGACATGCTGGCTTTCATCCGCAGGCACGTTATCGAGAACGCATTCGTCCCGGAGGGTCAGAACCTCGTGCTTTTCTCCGTGCATCTTCCCGACAACCGTGCCTATGTGAAGCTGGTCAAGCCCTATCAGCCTGCAGAGCTTGGCAACGACAACCATGCTTATCCCGTGGCGTGGGTTCCGTGTATAGGCTGAATGCATGCAGCGGTGGGCATGGAGAACCAGTCCCACATCTTCGGCTTCTTCCCTCAGGGTCTGAAGGGCAGTCCAACCTGCGGGCACGACATCGATCATTGCGTAGCTGGCACCCAGATCTTTAAGAATATTCATGCGGCGAATCATTTCCTTACAGGTCGGGGCAGTAATGTTGCAGAGATACATTTTACGTTCCCCTGTCTCAGACTCTGCCTTTTCTGCAAGCTTGAGGGTTAGTTCGGCTCTCTTTTCAAAGCCGTTAAATTTCTGGTCTGTAAGGTTCTCATCATCCTTAACGAGATCGCAACCTCCTGCAAAGGAATTGTAAGCAACTTCAGCATGTTTTTCAGAGGTCAATCCAACTTTCGGCTTGACGATAGTTCCTATAAGAGGCCTGTCCTGCACACCCACAAGTTTCCTGATTCCTGACAACCCAAAGTTCGGACCTTTGAACTCTCGGAGCATTGACTTAGGGAAGGCAATATCCTGCAGCCTGAGGTTGTCAACAATCTTCATGCTCAGAATATTTCCTGCGACAGCACTGAGAACCTGCGGGACAGAGCCCAGCTCAAAGAGTTCTTCGGAATAAGCCACCCTTACAGTCTGTGCTTCCTCATCCACGTAAAAGACATAGGGCTTCAGTTTCGCTGCAAGTTCTGGACTCAGTGTGGCAATTTCAGTCCAGGAGTCAATAGAGCTTTCCCCTGCCATATGGGTTGCAGCTTCCTCAAAATCCACTCCTTCTGAAGGTTCGAGATGAAATTCACAGATCAGATCTGTATTCTTCGGGCTGTAGTCCCTGTCTATATAGTCCCTGCGCATTTTCGTTACTCCTGACTGGATAGTTTAATTTTCAGAATAGAATCTTGTAAGATAGAATAATAGTCCTGATTGAAGGAAGTAACTGAACATAAATAAAAACTTGTTTATTCGAAAGAAGTAAAATATGGACCGAAAAAAAATATTCTACTAATATTGATTCCTAAACCTGGTTTCATATTTTTAAATTATTTCCAAAAAATATGGCGTAAATGATCAGGATTTTGTAGAAGGATACGATATTGAGGGGTATGAAATGTATGAAAAATATAGAAGACGAAATATTGAAAGAAAAGATCAGGAAGCTAAAAAAGAAGTAATAAAAAATAAATAGAGTTATGTGAAAACCAGAATTTGTTAACTTGAATATTTATTATTTCCACAATAGATTCTGTGTCTGGAGGAGATAGCTTTTCTAAGCAGGTTCTTCATTCTTCAGAATCCTATCAGTTCTTAAGCGCACATTATATTATACTATCAACAACCCGCTCTTTTTCTCCGTTTGAGAAAACTCTGTAAACCTTTAAGTGCCAGCGCTTGGATTCGAGTTCTGGCGCATCAAGCTCAATCAGGTTGTAACACTGAGAGGTTTTTCCACGAATTTTGGAAGAGCAGACAGTTCCTGCACTGACAACAAGCATGTCATTTAATCTCCAGACCCAGGGGATGTGCCAGTGCCCGCAAAGGACAAGGTTCACACCTGAACGATCCAGGAGTTCCAGAACGTCTCCTGCATCTACAAGTACATTATTTCCTCTGCCAGTCCTGGGAATTGGAATAAGGTGGTGGTGAAGGGCAAAAACCTTGAAACCGCTGCCTGAGAAAGCCTTCTCTATCCAGCCATAATTTTCCCTTCCTATGTGCCCTTCTTCAAGATCCGGCTGGGAAGAATCAAGCCCTACAACAGTGACTTCTCCGAAGTGCCCGAAGGTCGATCTGGCCTTGAAAATATCCTCGAAGAAGAGGTAACCGGCATTCCTCGAGTCATGGTTTCCCGGAACTATCACCTTGTTTTTACATTCTATCCTGTCAATGAAGTTTTTTGCCCCATTATACTCGGATGCAAGTCCGTTTTCCGTCAGGTCACCGGTGATTATTACAATATCTGGAGCGCTACGGTTTATGTTTTCAAGCATTGAATCTGCAATCTCGGGCATATAGTATGCCTCTGAAAAATGAATATCTGAAAGCTGTACCATTTTTGTGATATCTATTCCTCTGTCCTGCTTTTTCACATTTATAGCTTTTTAGGGATTAGAATTCACCGGTCAATATAAGTAGTTATTCGATTTAGTCTATATACACGAAAGAAAATAAATAGTAAGTAAATAACCTATATATCCAATAGAAAAAGAGATCTTAAATAAAGACTCAAAAGCCTCAGTAACAGGGAAAAATACCCCTCTTAACAGAGAAAATATCCTCCTCTTACATCTGCAAAGCTCGAAATTCGGTAAAAGAGAACAAAAAATTAATGTGATTCAGCTTCAGCAAAATTTCACAAACAAAAAATGTGGGGAAAATTGGAGTTACCCACTTGAAATATCAAAGAGCTAAAAAGTATCCTTTCAAATTAAAGGGAGAATTTTCCCATAAAATTTGAAGAGGATAGTCTGATGGACAAGTTAGTTGGGCATATTTTGATCAGATCTTAAGCACAAAGATGATGACGAAATAAATAGCCATCGAAACAAGTCCAAGAGGTAATCCGAGCCTTGCCCATTCCTTGCTGGTTATACCCAGTTTGCCTGCAGAAATGATATTCGGGATATTTCCTGGAATCAGCATTCCACCTGCTATTAAAAGGCCCATAAGTATACTCTTTATTTGCAGTTCGCTAAGAGCAGGTCCTATCTCAGCAGCTGCCAGAGTAGCGTTATCAAGGACAGCTGAGACCATGTTAACCCAGTAAAGAATCCCTGAAGGTATTTGTATGAAATATTCGAATATAATGGGCTTGAAACCATCTCCAAGCAATACGAGAGCCATAATAAACACATAGACTTTAACAGCCCTCATTATGACGTCCTTCACAGTCTCGTTATAGTCTGCTGCTTTCATTCCAATGTCTTTTGGATCAGCTTTTCCTATGAAGAACATTCCGAGAATACCGTATGCAAGGATTCCTGGAGCGATATAGATGCCGAGCATATTAAGTAAGAAATCGAATCCGGCATGGTAAGGAGCACCAGATAATTTTGAGATAGCGATTGTTGAAAGAGGTTCCCCAAGAGGGGTAAGCGCAGCGCCAAGTCCTATTGAGAAGCAGGCAATGATTGTGAGATCGATCTTGGATTTTCGTGAGAGGGGCATTGCATTAACCATCTCAACGAGAATTATTGCCGCAAGAATGGCGGACATTACACTTGAAAATAAACCAAGGACAACAATCAGGAGAAAAGCCATAATCTTAGGAGAAAGCGCATCGGTCAATTTTCTGATTGCTTTATGGATCGGTTCATGCCATTTATAGATGATCAATCCGACAACAAGCACTATCTGAAATATGCCGATTGGAATACCGAATATCTCTCCAACATGCAGAGGCGCAGTCAGTGCTTCCTCGATGATCTCCATTCTCCAGCCTGTTTCCGTACCCGAAATTTCGACAAAGCCTGAAAGTGTCATTGCCGCCACTCCACAGAAAAACAGGAATACTTCCAGATTTTCCTCAATAACGTGTATTTTAAAAGGACCAAGCAATACTGCCAAAAATATTACAAGAAATCCAATTAAAACTCCTATTTCAAGAGCCATTAATTTTTCCTCCTTTACTATTAGTCTAGAGAATAAACACCTATCAAATTCGTCTACTGTTGAACGCTTTGAATCCTGAATTTTTTACCTTATAAATGCCTGATTAATTATATATTCTTCCATAATATATTTTCCCTAGAAATGCGATTTAACTTCTATTCATTTTAGAAAGATCTTCAATTGTTTCCCACTGAAGAACTTGCCTAAAACTAATTTTCAGAAGCTTGAAGTGAGTGTTTTTGATCCAGACCTGCATGGATTCGCTTCGTGCCGTATCTTTAAGATAATCAACAAAAATCGAAAATTAGTTTATAAATAGTAGTCCACATTAAATACAAAAATTTTCAATTCAGAATATTATCTACAGGAAAAATAAAAAAATAAGCTACTGTTCAATATTCTGTAGAATGGTCAAAAAGGATTGCAATGGGAAATACTACTGAAAAGCTCAATCGAAGAAAAAAAAGAGATCTTCTTCAAATTCAAAGGAAGAATTTCTCAGCTAAAAAATATGAGAATTTAGCCACGTTTAAGAATTAAATGGATCTCTTCAATATATTTTTAATTTCTGGCTAAATTCCAAAATTATCAGTACTTCTTTGAGATTATTTATCCCATAGAATTTGAAGAAAATGCTGTAAGAGTACAATCAGTTTTATACTGTTTTGAGGGGTGTGATTCTGTTCCAAAATACAGCGACTTTTAATTTTGCGTTCATCACTGGATTTTGGAACTGGATCCGTATAAAGTTAGTTGGGCATATTTTGAGCTTAGATCTTAAGCACAAAGATGATGACGAAATAGATAGCCATCGAAACAAGGCCCATGGGTACCCCGAGTCTTGCCCATTCTTTGCTGGTTATACCCAGTTTGCCTGCAGAGATGATGTTCGGAATATTTCCCGGGATCAGCATTCCGCCTGCAATTAAAAGCCCCATAAGTATACTCTTTATCTGTAATTCACTCATAGTAGGTCCGATTTCAGCAGCTGCCAGGGTAGCGTTATCCAGGATAGCTGAAACCATGTTTACCCAGTAGAGTACCGTGGAAGGGATTTGTGTGAAGTATTCGAATATGATAGGCTTAAAACCATCTCCGAGAAATGTCAGAGCCATAATAAACAGATAGACTTTAACAGCTCTCATTATGACATCTTTCAAAGTCTCGTTATAATCTTCGGCTTTCATTCCAGAGCCGCTCATATCAACTTTTCCGAGGAAGAACATTCCAACAAGGCCGTAAACAAGGATGCCTGGAAGTATATATTTACCCAGCATATTAAATAAGAACATGAAATCGGCATGGTAAGGCGCACCGGAGAGTTTTGAGATAGCGATTGTCGAAAGAGGTTCGCCAAGGGGGGTAAGCGCAGCGCCAAGTCCTATTGAGAAACATGCAATAACTGTCAGGTCGATCTTGGATTTTCGTGAAAGAGGCAGTGCATTAACCATCTCAACGAGAATGATTGCCGCAAGAATGGCGGACATTACACTGGAAAATAGACCAAGGACGGCAATAAGGATAAAAGCCATAATCTTAAGAGAGAGCGCTGAAGCCATTTTCCTGATTGCTTTATGGATAGGTTCATGCCATTTAAAGATAATTAAACCAACAACCAGCACTATCTGGAATATGCCGATTGGAATACCACCAATATGTAAAGAAGCCAGCGGCGAAGTCAATGCTTCTTCGATGATTTCCATTCTCCAGCCTGTTTCTGTACCTGGAATTTCTACAAAACCCGAAATGGTCATTGCCGCAATTCCGCAAACAAACAGGAAAACCTCCAGATTTTCCTCAATAACGTGTATTTTAAAAGGACCGAGTAATACGGCCAGGAATATTACAAGAAATCCAATTAAAACTCCTGGTTCAAGAGCCATTACTTATCTCCTCCTTTAATTTTAGTCTATAGTGTTCACACTTAAGTCACATTTAACAAATTATATAATTTAAACCCCTTTTAGCAACATATATCTCCGTTTTTGAGGGCTAAAATAACTGAATAAATACATGAAATATGTAACAAATATGTGTTTAGTAATAAGTACAATTATTAATTGCGAGCACTGTAGATTACAAAATTTTTCAAGAACTTATTTCTATTAAACATTTTAAAGTCTCAAATGTTGGTTTTATTAAGACCTGCTTTAATGTTTTTCTCAATAGCTCAGTTCAATTTCCATGCGTCTGAAAAAGATGTTCAATTTGTTTTCTTATTTGATTCTCAATAAGAAAACCTCAAATCTACTTTCTTCATTTTTATGCATCTCATTAATATAAAGTGGAATATCTTTCGCGTGAAAAACTGCTCTATCTTTCAAGTCCATGTATGATTATCCTGGAGTTTCTGCCAGGACTTACACTGGTCTCAGAGGTTGCGGAGTCAAACCCCACCTCCAGCCAGGAATATATCCTGAGCTAGCATCCTAGGCAACACATACTTCTTTTATTTCGAGACTATAGATTTCCTGTTAAACGAGCATACGTATATATTTTGTGTTTTTGTTTCTATCAAAAGTGTAGAAAAAGGCGTAAAAATTCATAACTTGGAGATTTATAATAAGAAGTTGGAGATCTGTTTACTTTTTTAGAGAGTTGCATCGTTTTCATAGTATCTTATTTAATAATTTTACATTAAATAATACGTATTTTTTGAGTTATAATCTTTATTCTTCCATAAAACAGACTATTTTCGTTTATGGTCGTGATGTTATCAAAGATTGTATTCAGATGACAAATTATATATAAAATTATTGAGTTAGTAAAAGTTCTCTTTTGAGATGAAGAAGACCGTAATCTCTACTAGCAAATAGGAGAAAACTGTAAAACCTCTCCTGGAATCATGTTTAAATCAGCTATTGTTCAGTAACTAAATGTCGGAAAAGAAATCTATACCATCCTCTGCTTACCTGAAATCATATTTAAATCAACTATTATTCAGTAATTCTATGATTACTCAGACCGAGAAAAATGAAAGGTATATAGAGTCAATCATGTTTTACAGAAGATTCGGTAATCCGCAAATAGTCCTGTCTAAACAAAAGAATGTTTGCCAAAATATATTCCCCAAAAGAAAAAGAGTATATTAAAGATAGTTTTTCAGAAAACCCTATCCACCAAATTGATTTAAAAGTCTTATCAGAAGAAAAATAGCTTGTAATGGAAAATAGCTTGTAATAAGAGAAATCAATAAAAGAGCTGTAAAATAATATTAAAAGATGTACAAATAGGATTGAGAAATAATATAAATAATATAAATCAGATAGATAAATAGTACACAAAAAAGGTTAAATTTGTTTTAGATTAACCGAGAAAAAAACTTTGCTCTGTAAAATATTCTGCATACTATCTGTTTTTAACTTTTATTTCACATTTCTATTTCCCGCGTGTTTTAGCCAACTTCATACTCAATTTTTCTGGTCCTCGGTCTTCATAAATGATTCAATTAATTCTTCACGCTAGTTAACATCAATTAATTTCTATTTCAACGGGTTTTTCTTCAGCACAACGTCTGAAAGTAACTTCAAGCACTCCGTTTTTATAGGTGGCTTTTGCACTCTTCGGGTCCACCCGGACCGGGAGCTCCACATCTTCAGAATATTCGGAAGACCCGAGTATCCTGATTTCCAGATTTTGAGCAGTCGCGTGCAGCAGAAGATTTTCCGTTCCAATTTCCGGGAACTCTGCAAGTACGTGTACTAATTCTTCGTTTTCAAAGATATCAATTAAAGGATCTTGTATTTCGGAGGAGAAGAGATTATCTTCATCTTGAGAATCTTCCGAAACGTTTCCAAACTCCCGGAGTTCTGGATCTTCCCCCGGGCGACGAATGATAGAAAATCCGTAAACGAATGGAACGGACTCTCCCATTTCTTCCAGGAGGGCTTCGATCATTTCTTCCAGGTTGTCAAAAAGTTCAGATCCAAAATCTTCAAAGAAATCCTTTTTTTTTCTTATGCCCACCATTATTACCTCTGCTTTTCCTCACGCTGTTGCGATTACATCACAACTCCCAGAAAATCTCTGATTTTCTGTGCTCCCGAGAATCACTCAACATTGATTGAGGTTCGAGAACTGGATTCCAGCCGTTTAAAGGTAACTTCCAGCACACCGTTTTTGTATGTGGCTTTCGCACTCTGGGGGTCCACCTTTACGGGCAGTTCCACACGTTCGGAATATTTTGGATTCCCATCTATTGTTTCGATGTCAAGTATTAAATCAGTTGCGTTCAGTACGATGTTTTCTTTCTCGATGCCAGGCATCTCAGCAATCACATGCACAGTCTCTTCGGCTTCCAGGACATCAATCAGGGGTTTTCTTATGTCCAGATAACGCTTTTCTCCGGTTTCTCTCTGCTCAAACATAGGGATATTTCCGAATTCGCGGATTTCTGGATCTTCTCCTGGCCGCTGGGTTACGGAAAATCCGTAGACAAAAGGATGCTGTCCGAAATTTTCCACACTCATACCCATTGCCCTGCTGAGGCGGCCAAACATTTCGTCCATATCCTGAAGGGGGTCAATTCCGAATACTTCACCGAAAAAATGTCTTCTTTTTTTGATGTCTCTGTCCATACAATCACTCCATTATTAATTTATCCATTCGTAATTTCATTATCAGGTGAGTATTAATTAAATCAATCATTATTCTTTGAGTAGTACCTTAATCTATCAAAATTGAAAAGGCTAGGATTTGCCGAACTGCAAGGAAGCAGGCTTACTCAGCCTGAAATAAACCTGGGACATTTTTATGTTAGATTTCATTTTCCTGCTTTGCATCTCCTGAAGCTTCTTCTCCAAACTCGGTTGCATATTTAGCAAAGAGTTCGGCACTCTGTTCATAAGACGAGAGAGATTCCCTGGATGTTGTTGGCTTCACACGCCGGATTGCACGTTCAAAGTGCTTCTTCGAAATCTTGACTTTTCCTGCCAGTTCCTCAATATCCTTTCGGCTAATCCCTGGAGTGACTATCTCTCTTAGAGCCAGCATTGCAGCTTCCCTGCAAATGCCCTCGATATCTGCACCCACGTACCCTTCGGTTATGTCAGCAAGTTCGGGGAGTTTAACATCATCTGCAAGGGGTTTTCCCTCTGTATGGATCTCAAAGATCTTTTCCCGACCTGCTTTTTCAGGCGGCTTAATATAGATGAGCCTATCAAAACGGCCAGGCCTTAGGAGAGCAGGATCTACCATATCAGGCCGATTCGTGGCCGCAACAATTATTACATCTTTAAGTTCCTCTACCCCATCCAGCTCGGTAAGAATCTGGCTGACAACTCTTTCGGAGACGTGCGTATCGGAACCAGAACTTCTTTGAGGAGCAATTGAATCGATCTCGTCAAAGAAAATAACAGTTGGAGCAGCCTGTTTCGCTTTCCTGAAGGTTTCTCTGATTGCACGCTCGGATTCACCCACATATTTGCTGAGCAGTTCGGGACCTTTGATGCTGATGAAATTGGCTTCGCTTTCACTGGCAACAGCCTTTGCAAGCATAGTTTTACCTGTACCCGGGGGACCGAACAGCAATATTCCGCGGGGGGGCTTTATACTGACAATCTGGAATATTTCAGGATACTTCAGGGGCCATTCTACAGCCTCAATAAGTTCCTGTTTTGCATTTTCAAGTCCTCCAATGTCGTCCCAGCCCACATGCGGAACTTCAACATAGACCTCCCTCATAGCTGAAGGTTCGATGTTCTTCAGAGCTTCCCTGAAATCCTCTTTTGTGACCACGAGGTTATCAAGAATTTCCTGCGGAATTTCTTCTTCGATATCGATCTCGGGAGTTATCCTTCTGAGGGCATGCATTGCAGCTTCCTTACAGAGAGAAGACAGATCGGCTCCCACGAAACCATGGGTCACATCGGCAATTTCACCAAGGTTTACCTCCTGTTCAATGGGCATGCCTCTTGTGTGAATGAGAAGAATCTGCTTCCTGCCATTCCGATCAGGAATTCCGATTTCGATCTCCCTGTCAAACCTTCCACCACGGCGTAGAGCTTCATCGATTGAGTTCGGACGGTTCGTAGCAGCGATTACCACTACCTCACCTCTGGACTTAAGCCCGTCCATGAGGGAGAGCAGCTGGGCAACTACCCTGCGCTCCATTTCTCCTGTAACTTCACCACGCTTGGGGGCAATGGAATCAATCTCGTCTATGAAGATAATCGAAGGTGCATCTTTTTCAGCTTCCTCAAAAATCTCACGGAGCTTCTGCTCGCTTTCTCCGTAATACTTGGAAACAATCTCAGGCCCGCTGATAGTGATGAAATTGGCATCAGTTTCACTTGCAACTGCCTTTGCAATCATCGTCTTGCCCGTTCCAGGAGGCCCGTGAAGAAGCACTCCTTTGGGGGGCTCAATGCCAAGTTTCTGGAAGAGTTCAGGATGTCTTAACGGCAGCTCGATCATTTCCCTGACAAGCTGAATTTCCCTCCTGAGCCCACCTATATCTTCATATGATATGCCTTCTGGAGTTTTGATTTCCTGAACAGATTTTTCCTTAATTACAATTTCAGTGTCCTTGGTAACTACAACAGGCCCTGCGGGTCTTGTAGATGCAACCACGAAGGTCAGAGGACTATTCACAGTTTCCACCCTGATCTGCTGGCCTTTGTTCAAAGGTCTTCCCTCGATAATTCTGAGGATGTAATGTGCACCTCCAACGAGCCTTACAGGCTGGGAAGGAGCGAGGGTAACCCTCTGAGCATGTTTTGCCTGGACTTTCTGGATAGTGACCCTGTCGTCAATTCCCACTTTTGCATTGCTGCGCAGGTTTCCGTCTATCCGTATCCTGTTTTCCTGCTCGTGTTCTACATTTGGCCAGACAATTGCATAAGCCTTGGCTTTTCCCGAGATCTCAACTATGTCCCCGCTTACCAGCCCCATTTGCTGCATCAGCCGGGTATCAATTCTCGCAATTCCCCTGCCCACGTCCTTATGATAAGCTTCAGCTACTCTCAAATTCATTTCTTCAATCATTTCTTCTCAACTCCGGTCTCACATATTTTCCAGTAGTGCTGATTATTTTTGATTCTGTATTCAATAAACCCTCTCTCTGCAAGGTCTATCAGATTAGCATTAATAATACTCGGGTGCAGGCGCAGGTTGTAACATAGGGCAGCTAGAGTGGTTTCGTTTTTCAGAATCTCAAACAGGAGTTCGCACTCCACGGGGTTTCTGGCAACCTTTTCGATTGAATCCAGGCAATGGTCCATTATTTCTGTATACTCGACCTGAAGCTGTTGCTGCATCTGTGCAAGCTCTTCCTGCCTCATCTTCAACTCCTGAAGCCTGCTGCTCAGTTTCAGAAAGAAAACAGACGACTCCTCTTTAGGAGGAGAATCCTTTTTTTCAGCAGCAGGAGACTCTCCTTTTTTCTCCCTGTCAAAAGCGATGTCGTGAAGTGCCACTGTATAGGCATACGGGGATACTGACACTTCAAGCCGCATGTTATTTGCGATATTGAAGTACTTGCGTCTCTGTTCATCTACGCTGCATTCTATAAGCCCTGCCTGTTCAAGCATGCTCAGATGACTTATTATGGCTTTTGGCCCTACTCTCAGCCTGCCAGAAATCTCACTGACATAGCAGGGGCGGTTTGCAAGAAGTTGAATAATTTTCCTGCGATTTTCATTCCCCAGGATGTCAAGTAATTTTGCTGAATCCATTTTCCCCTCTGATAATTGTCTAAATTTTATGAGATATTAAGGCACTAATGCCGAACTTTTGTATGTTGTCTGTTTTTTAGAATTTTTCAGATTATAGTGCATCATAGTTGGGAGTAAATTCGGACAGGAATACGAAAAATCCCTGCCTGAAACCTTGTCAAGAAGACCAAAACTGTAAAGAAGTATACATAAGATAATAACCTATAGTTAGCAGTTATTATATATAAATGTTAGTATTGAGAGTTATGTTCGTTTTATGACTAAACAAGTAAATGTACCGTCAGGTATGATAAGATGTTTCATGCAGACCCCAGCTTAGAAATAAAAATAACATGATTCCAAATCAAGTATAGATCTGTCTTTTTTTAAAAGAGATTTATTAATTTAGACCGTGATATTCAAATTTTGAATATATAAATTGAAGAATATAAAAGATATCAAAAGTGATTAAAGGGTTGAAATGAAAAATATACATATGGAAAATATTCAAAGCTGATAGGATAATATAAGGGGATAATAAAAGAGAGAAATAAATCGATTATAATAGAGGGACTATCCGAAAAAGTATTTTTCAACAATATCCAGGCAACAAATTTCCGGAAAATTTTATGTGAATTTAAAAATCATTTCTGTTTTCTTGATTTTTTTTTCTCTTTTTGTTTTTCCTTCTGCTGGTTGAAAACTGAGGGCAAATGTAGGGCGTAAGAACCTTCTTCTCTAATTGCCATAACTAGTTCTTTTCTTTCAAGAAGGGAGTCCAGGTTAAGTTCATAGGAGCCGGGCCCAAGAATCCTTACAGACTCTACTCTGTCTTCATCTGTTTTCCCTTCGGCTTCTGGTTCCTTATTTCGGTTTTCCTGTTCAGAAGCTAGAGCCTCATCAATATTTCTGACAACTTCATCCAGAGAGGATTCCAGATCCAGCTTTTGTTCTCCCAGAACGGGCCTTCCCTGGTTTTCCGAACCTTCGAATTCCTTTTTTACATAAAGGAATTTATTCCAGCCGCAGTTCGGGCAGCCGCTTAGGACGACAGTATCTCCGTCTTCAAAAATGGTTCCGCATCTGGTGCATCTGTGGGGCATGAATTCACCGGCAATATATAATATGAACTAATTTCGTAAATGATACAACTATATAGTCAGTACCTTAAACAGATACTCTGAATAGGTATCCAGAGTAGCAAATTTAAATGATATCTGGATGGGTACTTTAAATAGATACCCTAAATAGATATGCATATTTGTATTTACGGTTTAACATTTATTTTTAAGCGAAAAAGAAATCTCCAGGCGGCAAGGGCAAAAAAACTCCTTCGGGTTGCAAATCTCTTCCGGCTTTCCAGTGGGAAGCATGGATTATTAACCTGATGATGAATATAAATTTACAGTAAAGTTTTTTTATAAAAGCCTCCAGTGCCTCATTCCATTTATGGTTCCGGAACTGACCCTGCGGACCCTCTCCATCTCCTCGAGGACTTCTGGAAGTCTTCCTGGCTGAGTGATTTCAAAAACAACAGAGTCAACTGCATGGTTTATATAAAGGCTGTGTTTGAGATCTTCAAGATTCCATTGTTTTTGAGGGTCTTTTTTCATGCATTTGGTCAGGATGCTGATCATATCTTCCATGAAATTCCAGGGATAGACAATCCAGGCCCAATCCTCGAGCCGTTCACCCACGTAATCGGGGTCGAGTTTCGAACTTCCCAGATACTGTAATGAAGCAGTCCTGACTTCCTTGGGATTCCGACCTTCCACATAAGCCTTGGCACTCAGCATACTTTCTCCGGAATCAACGATATCGTCCACGATAAGCACTTTTTTGCCTTCCATCACATTGTCTGAAAGGGGGTATCGGATGTAAGGCTCACCGCTATCGATAGCCACAGATCCTATATAATGCTCGATTTTAAGACTGGAGAGGTCGTCAAGTCCCAGAAAATCACAGAGTACGCGCCCGGCAAACCAGCCGCCCCTGGCAAGCGCAATAATTACTTCCGGTTCATATCCCGAACGTTTAATTTCTTTTGAGACATTTCGGCACAAGTTATAAATGTAATCCCAATTCGTAAACACACATTTGAACGATTCTATGCAAAACCCTCCATGATCCGGAATTTGCGCATTTGGTAAGGATACTCACTGTTTCAGGGGTATGCACTTCCCAAGTTCTATCTTCGAGCTATATAATAAATCATAGACTTTAAGGTTTCTTATCTTGTCAAAGGATAGTAAGGAAAAGATTAAAAGAGAAATATTTAAAAGGTATATGAGAAACTCTCGCTATCCTGAGAAATGCAATTAAAGTTGCATTTCAGAAAGTATTCAAATTATCTCTCACAAAAGTAGCAAGTTATTTTATGAACTTTTCCTGAAAAACCGAAGGAAAATAAGTCTTTCACAGAAGTGCGAAACGTGGAAAGTGAAATCAATGGATAAAGCCCTGATAGACCTGCTCTTTATGTCCCAGAAAAGAAGAGACCTTTTGCTTCTGCTCAAAAATGGAGAAAAAACGATAGAAGAAATTGTAGATATTCTTAATGTCAACTCGACAGGAATGCTCCCTCAAATCAAAAAACTGAAAGATGCGCATCTGGTTCTTCAGGAAGAGGGGGAATACAGACTTACTCCTCTTGCGGAAATTCTTGTCGAAAAAATGGAGCCCCTGCTCGATACTCTGAAGGTCATTGAGGGAAATGCGGACTATTGGCGGGAACGAGATCTCAGCGGCTTACCAACCGCATTTCTAGAAAGGCTTGATGAATTAAAACCCTGTTCCATTGTTAAACCAGATCCGGACAATATTTTTGAACCTCCTGCCGTATTTCGGGAGAATATAGAAAAATCAAAAAAAATACTCTCTTTTTCTTCAATATTCCATCCGGTATTTTCAGGAATATTTCTGGATAATCAAGATGATGGTACCGAGATAACCCTCATAGTAACAAAAAAAATCTATGAAAGACTAAAAAACGATTTTGAAAAAGAACTGAAACTTTATCTGTCGAAGGAAAAAAAGCGGCTTTTTATCTGTATTGACGAGATAAAGGTAGCCATGCTGATCAAAACCGAATTCTTCATGGCTGCTGACTTTCTTACTTCGAAAGGCGCTTTTGACCAGGAAACCATTATAGGCTTCGAGCCTGCTCCTCTGAAGTGGGCTGAAGACCTTATTCTGAATTACAGAGACCGGGCTCAGGAAATAGAAAGGTAAATCCAGAAAAGGAAATTCGCGATTGAGAACTTGATGTCAACATAGATTTTCCCGTCTTTGCAAACGAAAAAATACCTTGAATTTTCCTTATAAAGACCCCCTGTTTTGTATCCGCAAATATTATATTTTTCCTTATCAAGAATTTTAATCCTGAACCCGAATTTGTTCAAACTGTTTTTCTTCAGCAGAGTGTAATAATACTTCGGCGTTCCGTTTAAAAAATGAAATACTCTCTCAATATCCCACTCATTCCATTTTATAAACTCGTTGTATTCGTCAGATTAATTTCTATGGCTCTCACCGTTGGATTTGTTATTGATTGCTTTATTCTGAGAACATCTCCTTTTTCAAGGCATCATCATCTTTGAAAGCAATTTTATTGCCATCAGAGATAACTTTTGATTAACTTCTTCGAGTTTTTCACCAGGGAGTATGAGGATCCTTTCCTGGTAAATGATATCACCCGTATCATCCCCCTTATTCACATAATAAAGAGCTACTCCGGGATTCAGGACATAATCATAATATTCCCAAAAAAGTAGAGCTGGTCCTCTATTCCGGAAGATGTGAATAATGGATATTAACGGTCCCAAATTTTGAGTTTGGAGATCAGCTCAAAGATAAAGAGTTGGGCTTTAATATTGAATTCATTGGTCATCGGTTAACGAATTTTATGCACAACTTCGAATACCTAGTATAGCGATTTTCCAACATAATTTTTATATATATTATATAAAAAATAACACGTTTTGGCGTTTTGAACCTTAACAGAATCCACAAGATATTGAATTTAACTTATTTATATCGAGATATAGAAGATTTTACAAAGCCATAATGTTATAAAAAATTTGTTTAGAAGTATGCACTAAGAGCAGTTGAATCATTGGAATTAGCAGACTTACCGTCAAACAAGAATTCCAACAGATTTCAAGCATTAACAAAAAAGAAATCTAGCCTGTAAAGCTTCGAACATAATTGAAGTCTAAGCAAAGGATAAATCCGAACAGACGCATCTTTTCATAACCATATCAGAAAGAAGAAGAGGGGAAGAAATGAAAAGAGTACCAGATAATAAATCTGCGAAAGATGTGAAAATTATTGCGGTTCTGTCTCTGATCCTTGCGGTAACTCTTTCCGGCTGCGTTGATGATGGACAGAACAATACAGAGCCGGAAAATATAACAAACGATAGTCAGGGAACCAGTGGAGAAGAATACGTATACGGTACTGCAAACGTAGAAAGTATTCAGATTATGATCCTTGAATCTTTTCCCGTACAGGTGCAGGTGATAGCAGAAGGCTACCTGCCTGACGGATGCACCGAGATTAACGAAACAAAGGCTGAAAGGGAAGGAAACGTCTTCAATGTCAATATCAGCACAAAACGCCCGAAAGATGCGGTCTGTACGCAGGCTATAGAGAACTTTACGAAAACTATCCCCCTTGAAGTCCAGGGCCTCAAAGCTGGGAATTACACTGTAAACGTGAACGGAGTAATAAGATATTTTGAACTATCGATCGATAATGCACTGGAAGAACCACCCATTCCTATGCCGCCGAGACAGCAGGTAATAACCGAAGCTAACAACGGAACAAACATAAGTCTCGAAAATGGAAGCACATTTTACCTTAGGCTTAAAGAAAACCCGACCACGGGCTATTCATGGGAACTCAATCTGAGCCAGGGACTCAACGTGAGCCGGGGGGCCGACAATATCTCGGGAAAATACTATCCTGCGGAGCAACCTGAAGGAGTTGAGCATCCTCTTGTTGGTGCTGGCGGAGTCCATGTATGGGAAATAAAAGCCGTGGCTGAAGGCAACCAGAAGGTAGAAGGGATATATAAGAGACCCTGGGAGAATGAAACAGGCACGGAAGATAAATTCACACTGAATGTTGAAGTTGTCTGAGGTTCAGCCTCGTTTTTCATGCCTTTCTTCCATTTTTACATTCTTTACAGTAAGAGAGCAAGGGTATGAAAAATATTCACTCCCTTTCAAATTCCAGCTTTATTTTCTAGCAATTTCACAGGATTTCCAGAGCTTGTTTCAGGTCCTTAAGGCAGTTATCACAGATATAGGATGTACCAACTTGTGTGCATCCAAGAACTTCTGCACCTTCTTCCTTTTCTTTTTTCCCCTGGATTCCTGGATAGTCTTCGCAGTAAATTCCACACTTCACTTCACAATGAGCTCCACAGAATAAACACCTCGTCATAATATGATTTAGGGTTCCGGATTTCAAATATATTTCCGAAAAAGCCAGAGAAAATAACAGACAAAATAAGAAATATTATAAAATTACAGTGAATTGAGGAATTCCGTTAGAGAAACGCCTAAATTCCGCGATAGATCTTTGAAGATTAAAAAGCCAAGCGAAAACTATATAAACGATCGTTAGTATGTTCTGATAGTTGTCCCAGGCAAAGTGGCCTGATAAATAAAACCCTGTAGCGGGGTGGGGTAGCCAGGAGATCCCGACGGGCTCATAACCCGTAGACCGATGGTTCGAATCCATCCCCCGCTATAGTAAAGTTCTTTCCTGAATTTGTTTGTGTTTAACATCTTTTCAGATTTTAATTACCCGGTAGCGGGGTGGGGTAGCCAGGAGATCCCGACGGGCTCATAACCCGTAGACCGATGGTTCGAATCCATCCCCCGCTATAGTAAAGCTCTTTCCTGAATTTGTTTGTGTTTAACACCTTTTCAGATTTTAGTTACCCGGTAACTTTTTTATAGCCGATTACTAATTTATACGTTACAATGGATTCACTTATCCCTTTTTCAAGCTACTGAAACTCAAGGCTTATTAAGGAAGGTTACTTTCTTACACAAGGTCAAAAAAAGTGTGAGTATCTTTTTATTCATCCTCAAAAACTGAGCAAAACTGAGCAGGACGACTTTCATATGGTAATGGAAAAACTCGGAGACTCCTTACAGGGGGCGCTCAAGAAGCTGATCGGCGCGGGGCGAATTGATGAGCGTATGGTCAACGAAGTAGTAAAGGATATCCAGCGGGCTCTGCTCCAGGCCGATGTGAATGTAAAACTTGTCATGGGAATGTCCCAGAGAATCAAAGAGCGGGCAATGAAAGAAGATCCTCCTGCAGGCATGAACCCGAGGGAGCACGTAATCCGCATCGTTTATCAGGAACTGATGGAAATAATCGGCAAGGGAGCCGAGATCCAGCTCAAACCCCAGACTATCATGATGGTGGGGCTTCAAGGAAGCGGAAAAACCACAAGTACTGCAAAGCTTGCCCGTTACTTCCAGAGAAAAGGGCTCAAAGCAGGAGTAATTGCCGCAGATACCTTCCGTCCTGGAGCTTATCACCAGCTTAAAACCCTTTGTGAAAAGCTCAATGTCGCTTTCTATGGAGAAGAAAATAATCCCGATGCCATTGAAATCACCAGAAACGGACTCAAAGCCCTGGAAAAATACGACATAAAAATCGTGGACACTGCAGGCCGGCACGCCCTGGAAGCCGAGCTGATAGAAGAGATGGAACGGATTAATGCTGTTGCAAAGCCAGACCACAAGTTCATGGTTCTGGATGCAGGTATCGGACAGCAGGCGAGCCAGCAGGCCCATGCCTTTAATGATTCTGTAGGAATCACAGGCGTTATTATAACAAAACTTGACGGAACCGCAAAAGGAGGCGGAGCCCTTTCGGCTGTCTCCGAAACAAAAGCTCCTATTGCATTTATCGGCGTCGGAGAAACACCGGAAGATTTCGAAAAGTTTGAAGCTGACAGGTTCATTTCAAGGCTTCTCGGTATGGGAGATCTCAAAAGCTTGATGGAAAAAGCAGAAGAGACCCTGAGCGAAGAAGACGTAAATGTAGAAGCTTTAATGCAGGGGCGATTTACTCTAAAGGACATGTACAAGCAACTTGAAGCCATGAACAAAATGGGACCTCTCAAGCAGATTATGTCCATGCTGCCCATGGGAATGGGAGGAATGGGAGGCGTGAAGCTTTCAGACGAAATGTTCCAGGCTACCAGTGACAAGATGAAGAATTATAAGATTATTATGGACTCAATGACAGAAGATGAAATGACCGATCCCAAGCTCATTGGGGGCTCTAGAATCAAAAGGATTTCAAGAGGTTCGGGCTGCAGTCCTGAAGAAGTAAGGGAACTTCTGAAATACCACAAGACAATGCAAACAGCTCTAAAAGGCTTTAGAGGCGGAAAATTCAATATTCAGAAGATGATGAAGAAAAAACTCGGGATGTAATTCACCCCCGAGTTCTCTACCATTTAAATAATTGCTCTGTCTCTTTTTTGTAATCCTTGAAATTTTTGGATATTTTTAAACTTTTCATGGATCAATATTGATCGCATACCTCAAAGAAGTTCATAAGTAGTTCTTCTCCCTTTTCGGTATGGGAAACCTCAGGATGCCACTGGACACCATAAATGGGTTTTGTAGGATGGCGCATGGCTTCGATCTCACATATATCAGAACGGGCGAGATGAATAAAACCCTCAGGAAGAATGGCAACCTCATCTGCGTGCGAAGCCCATACAGTGGTTTTTGGGCCCAGTCCCCGCAGAATATCGTCTTCTTCGAGCACCTCTATTTCAATTTCTGCATACCCACCTTTTTTCCCTGCATGAACGTGCCCTCCATATGCCAGGGCAATTGCCTGGTGCCCGAGGCAGATTCCAAGAATAGGAAGGTCAATGTCCCGCACATAATCGAAACATAAGCCTGCCCTATCCATTTCCGGCCCACCGCTTAGGATCAGACCATCCGGCTCTTCTGCCAGGATATCTTCAATTGGCATTGTATTGGGAATTATCTTTGTATCCATATCAAGATCCCGAACAGCCCGATGAATAAGGTGGCAGAATTGTCCGTAGTTATTAACAACAAGAATTTTCAGTTCTTTCATAAATCCTTCCGTTCCTGTTTTGATATGATGGTATTTTATTACACTCTGAGTTTACTCTATTAGCCAATCTTATCCTATTTTAATTCTTGTATCTTTCCGGAGTTCAAAACCTGTGTATTTTTTCGAAAGCAAGAGGCTTTAAATCAGAATTTATTTTTACGAACGGAAATGCATTTTCAATAACACTGTGCATGTAAAGTAAAAAAAGCCACAAAAAGGATCACTATAGGACAATATTATACAGAAAAGTTCAAGACTATTCATTTGCATTAGAGTGCATATCTTATCTTGCAGCTAATTGGAATACCTTTAAATATATTAAGCGTGCTACCATGTCACACACTAGCATGCGTGTTTAAAATAAATAACGTTCATACAATTTGAGGGACATTTTACACTCGAAGGGGATTTTAATGTCAGAAATTGGAAAGAAAATACGAATAGAAAGGCTGATGAACCGGGAAAGCAGAAACATGGTCGTTATTCCCATGGACCATGGGATCTCAGACGGACCTATCGAAGGGCTTATCAATATCACCGATACAGTGAACAGAGTTGCAGAAGGAGGAGCAAATGCTGTCCTTATGCAAAAAGGAATGGTAAAATACGGGCACAGAGGGTACGGCCATGATATAGGGCTTATTGTGCACATCAGTGGCTCTTCTTCTCTGAGCCCGGATCCCAATGCCAAAGTGCAGGTCTGTACGGTGGAGGAAGTAATTAAGATGGGAGCAGATGCTGTTTCTATGCACATTAACATAGGCTCTGCAACAGAAGCCGACCAGCTTGAACAGCTCGGAAAAATCTCCAGAGACTGTACGGAATGGGGAGTGCCTCTTCTTACTATGATGTACCCCAGAGGCAAGAAAATTACCAATCCGCATGATCCTGTAAATGTTGCACATGCTGCGAGAATCGGAGCCGAGCTTGGGGCTGACGTTGTGAAAACCGTATACACTGGAGACCCGGACAGTTTCAGAGATGTGGTCAGAGGCTGCCCAGTGCCTGTAGTTATTGCAGGAGGGCCTAAAACCTCAACTGACATGGAACTCCTGGAAATGATTGACGGAGCAATGGAAGCCGGGGCCAGAGGAGCTGCAATCGGAAGGAACGTTTTCCAGCACAAGGATCCTGTCAGACTTACCAGAGCTATCTGCGAAATCGTGCACCATAGAAGGCCTGTGGAAGAAGCTCTGGAACAGCTGAAATGAAAACTAGATATTGAAAAGCTAGATCAGAACCGATAATAAAAATTGAAAAAGGGAAAATACCGGAGTAAAAACAGAAAATATACCGGGGTTGAAGCCTTGAAAAAGAAAAGTGTCTGGATAAAAGCCGATGACGGCGGATGGGAAGAACAGAAAGAAAGAATCACGACAGGCCTTGAATCAGGAGCCGACTGTGTTCTTGTAAACCCAGGAGATGTGGAAAAGGTCCGGGAATTGGGAAATATTCCAGTAGCAACCTTTGGCCGTGACAATAAATCCGGGGCTGACATCGTGGTTGTTGGAAAGAGAGGAGAAGGCGATGGAACAAAACCCTTACCCCTTGAAATTCCGGGTTCTCTTGATATAAACGCAGCAACTCTTCTCAGGGATAAAGGAGTGGCTGTAGGCGGATATGTCGTAATAAGGGACAAACGCTATGAGCATTTCGCAGCCGAAATGGGAAAGGTCTGCGATTTCCTGCTTGTAACAGGCACGGACTGGAAGGTTATCCCTCTAGAGAACCTGATAGCCGAGCTTCAGCGTTATAAAGTGAAGATCATTTTTGGAGTAAAGAGTGCAGCAGAAGCAAGACTGGCTTTCCAGACTCTTGAAACCGGAGCAGACGGGGTACTTCTGGACAGCGGGAATCCACAGGAAATAAAAGACACTATCCAGGCCGCAAGGGAGCTGGAAAACAAAAGTGCCGAACTTGAATCTGCAGTCGTAACCCGTGTCGAGCCTCTTGGAATGGGGGATCGAGTCTGTGTGGACACATGTAACCTCATGCAAAAGGGAGAAGGCATGTTGATAGGCTCTCAGGCAAGCGGAATGCTCCTAGTAAATTCCGAATCCGATGACAGTCCTTATGTTGCAGCCCGCCCGTTCAGGGTAAATGCGGGTGCCGTTCACTCTTATATCAAAATCGGAGACAAAACCCGCTACCTTTCGGAACTCCAGACCGGAGATACGGTAACTATAGTAGATTCAAAAGGAAAACAGCGAGAAGGCATTGTGGGCAGAGTCAAGATAGAAAGCCGCCCTCTCATGCTCATTGAAGCAAAAGCAGGAAACCGGACTTTGAGCGCCATCCTGCAAAATGCAGAAACTATCAAGCTGGTTGGAAAAGACGGAAATCCCATCTCGGTTGCCAAACTCAAAAAAGGCGATGAAATTCTGGTTCGCCTGGAAGAGGGAGCCAGGCATTTCGGGAAAAAGATCGAAGAAACGATTATAGAAAAGTGACCTGTCAAAGAGAAATAATTGTCAGCGGAAATGGAAACCCGGAGCAAGCAATGATTCATATTGGCCCGCTTGACCTTGAAGAAAAAGCTGCAGTTGTTGCAGTAATCCTTGAAAAACCCCTTGAAACGTCAAAAAAGGCAGCCCAAATGGGAGCCGACGTTCTGGAAATTCGGCTTGATCTGCTGGGAATCAGGGACCTGGAAATAGCTACAGAAACAATCAGGAAAATAAAATCCGAAACCGGGCTTCCGGTAATTATTACAAATCGCTCCAATACAGAAGGAGGAAATTGGGAAGGAAAAGAGGCAGACAGAGTCGGACTTCTTACAAACCTCCTTTCAATTAAAGACGGGCCAGACGCAGTAGATATCGAGCTCTCTGCAGAGAGAGAAGAGAGAGACAGCGTAGTAAAAGCAGCAAAAACCTGCGGAAAAACTATAATCATTTCCTCCCATGATTTTTTAAAAACTCCTTCTTTTCAGGAAATAAAAGCAACTCTTGAAGAAGCATTCCTGGCAGGAGCAGACATTGCCAAGCTTGCTGTTATGCCGCGCTCGATGAGGGACGTACTTGACCTGTTAAGAGTTACACTGGATGCCCGTGAAGCTGGAAAAGCCGTGTGTACAATCGCTATGGGCGAGCCTGGAAAACATACAAGGGTAATTGCTCCATTTTATGGTTCAATCCTGACATACGCGTCTGTCGAAGGTACAGTTTCCGCGGCCCCTGGACAGCTTCCTGTAGATAAATTAAAGAAAATAATGGAGCTGCTCGAATGAAGCAAGTTTTTGGCGTATTTGGAGACCCTATAGGGCATTCTCTGTCTCCTGCAATGCATAATGCAGCTTTTTCAGCCCTTGGAATGGACTGCATCTATCATGCATTCAGAGTCAAACCTGAAAAATTGGAAAAAGCAATTCTTGGGGCTGAAGCTATGGGATTTGGAGGGCTTAACCTCACAGTGCCCTTAAAAGAGAAAGCTTTAAAACTTGACTGTATCCGGCCTGATCCACTGGCAGAAAGGATAGGAGCTGTAAATACTGTCGTTTTCGGGAAAAACGGAGAAATCACGGGGTACAATACCGACGGGTTGGGGGCAAAACAGGCGCTTCGCGAGGCTGCAGTGGAAATAGCGGGATCTAAGATAGTAGTTGCAGGGGCAGGCGGAGCAGCAAGGGCGATAGCTTTCCAGCTTGCAGCCAATGGTGCTGAAATCACAATAATAAATCGGACTGCAGAAAGGGCAGTTGAGCTTGCAAAAGATGTCTCAGCCATAGCAGCCATTTCAGAGAATATAAGGGGAAGAGGACTCTCGGGATTAAAAGCCCTGCTGCAAGATGCAGATGTCCTGATCAATACCACAACTCTTGGGATGCACCCGAATACCGACACTGCCATTACCACAGCAGAAAATCTTCACCCTGACCTTGCTGTTTTCGACATTGTCTACAACCCCCTGGAAACCAGGCTCTTAAGAGAAGCAAAAGCCGCAGGTGCAAAAACTGTGAGTGGGGTCTTAATGCTTGTTTATCAGGGAGCTGAAGCTTTCAAGCTCTGGACAGGAATTGAACCTCCAGTCGAACTCATGAAAAAAACCGTTTTGGAGGCTTTGCAAGCTTGAGTGCGGATCTGGAAACCTGGAACCAAAACCCTCGGAACCGAAGTCCTGAAAAAACGAAGGTTCTGATTCTGGGCGGAACCGGAGAAATGGGACAGTGGTTCACCCGTTTTTTCAAAGAAAGAGGTTACGAAGTTACAGTCTGGGGAAAAGGGGGAAAAACGGAAATTGCCAGAAAACTGGAAGTTCCTTTTGCCTCGGATCTTGAAACAGCTGTTCTGGAAAGTGATATAGTAATAGTCTCTGTACCCATCAATGTAACTGAAGAGACTATTGCAGAAATTGCCCCAAAAATGAAAGCTGGAAGCCTTCTTATGGACTTTACTTCTATCAAAGTAAAGCCTGTTGAAGCCATGAGCAAATTCGCCCCTTCAGATGTGGACATTCTGGGTACTCATCCAATGTTCGGCCCCACAATTCGCACTATTAGAGGGCAGACTGTGATTCTTGTCCCTGTAAAGGGGCGCTCGGAAAAATGGTTCCCGGTAATAAGAGAACTCTTTGAGGAAAGCGGAGCCCATGTTGAAATTACCACTGCAGCAGAACATGATAGTCTTGTCTCGGTTGTGCAGGGACTTACTCATTTTGCTTATATTAGCATAGGGACTACCATTGACAGGCTAGACTTTGATGTAAAGAAATCCAGAAAATTCGTAAGCCCCGTTTACGACATAATGCTGGATTTCGTAGGCAGGATTCTCGGCCAGAATCCTTATCTGTATGCCCTTATTCAGATGGAAAACCCTGGCATCCTGGAGGTTCATAAGGCATTTATAAGGGAATGTGAAGAACTCTCAAGTCTTGTGCAGGCTCATGACGAAGAAGGTTTTGTAAGAAAAATGAAGGCTGCTGCTCGACAATACGGAGATACCGCTCATGCCCTGCGCAAATCGGACAAACTGATAAATTCCAGAATAGCCGAATACGAAACTATCCTGAATTCTGTTGGAAAAGTCTGTGGCTTTTCTCATTTTTATTCCGGAAAAATCCATGTAGGTACTCTGGAAAAAGTGGGCCCTGATGAAATAGCTCTTACAAAACTGGTCTCAAAAGGTACTGGCCCTGCTATAAAAAACAAACTTATAAAACTCAAGCTTGAAAACCTTCGCCTCCTTTCAGAGCAAGAACTGAGAGAATGGAGAAAAGAAAACCTTGAACATTCTACCAGGGACGTTTCAGTCTTTATTCCTGAGGGCGCTGACCCTAGAATAATTCTCAATGCTATAGATACAAACAAACAGCTTGCAGCCTGCGAAATCAGTGATATCTACAGAGGATTTAACTGTGTAGAAACCCAAAAAGAAAGAAAAGGAATTAGAAGGCTTGGCGTTACTTATAGGATAATTATTTTTGGGGATTGTGATGCAGATTCTGTCGAAATCGGAGTTACAGCTCTTCTTTGCGGTCTCGGATGTCGGATAAGAGGGAAAAATCCGAGACTGAAGGAATAGAAAGAATCTTACTCCAGAGATCTGTATAAATAAGAAGAGAAAGTGATATAAACAATAAAAAAAAAGATAGTATGATGTCCGAAGTTAGATGGAAAATTTCTCTTTTATTTGTCCTCATCATTCTTTCCATATTTTTTTCACTTTTATCAAATAGTGATAGGTTTATTGAGATCAGTCGAAATGAAACGTACACCCAAACAAAAACTGGAGTTTCAAGCGAAAGTCTGATCATAAATCTCACAAACAAGCTGGAGACCGGCGACCCTGAAACGAGATTAAACGCCGCAGCCGAACTTGGGAAATTTGGAGAGCCTGCAGCCAATTCTCTTGTTGAAAAAATCGAGTCAAACGCTTCGAACTTGGAGAAAACAAATAGTTACATACTTCTTGCACTTCTTGAAACCGGGGATAGCAGAGCAGAGAATATCCTTTCCGGAAACTTTGGAAAAAAGGAGGCATCAAATAAGGCTGCAAACGAGAGTACAACCGAAGAATGGAAACTAGACGTCTCAGATGATATTTTGCAGGCTTTAGAAGCAAAAGATAAAACAATGAGAAAAAATCTTGCAGATTCTCTTAATATGGAATACAAAGAAAAAACAGATTCTCTTGAAGCAGCCCTTACAGCAGAAGAACAGAACTCCAGTATCTATGATTCCATTGTATTTTCACAATTTGGACCTGAAGAGCCAGGAAGCGAAACCGAAAAGCTTCTTAAAGCTCTTAAAAGCGAAAGTGGAAGCGCGAGGATTACAGCTATAATGGCTCTTGGAGAGAGAAAGGAAAAGGCAGCAGTAGATCCTCTGATAGGGATTTTGACCCGGGATTATCCTCCGGTACAAAGCAGTGCAGCCTTTGCACTTGGAGAAATTGGAGATGAAAGGGCAGTAGAAATCCTGCTGAAACAAATGAAAGACGGTGAGAGCGATACCGTCAGGATCAATTCTGCCATTGCCATTGGGAAAATAGGAAAAGAAACAGCCGTAAAACCTCTTATTGATAGACTGCGAGACAATAAAGCCGGTATGAGGAGTAGCGCAGCCCTGTGGTTAGGAAAACTAAGAAATGAAACGGCAGTAGAGCCCCTGATAGAAGTCCTGAACAGCGGGAAACTTTCCGGAGAAAGAGCAAAAGATTCCATAAACACAAATGAAGACCTCCGAAAAAGCGTTGTTCTTGCCCTTGGAGAAATCAGAAGCACTGAAGCAACTGAGACTTTAACCGGTGTACTGACCGATAATGGGGAAAAAGTTTCTGTCAGGATAGCTGCAGCGTTAGCCCTGGGAAAAATAGGAGATCCCGAAGCATTAGAAACTCTCAAGAAAGTATTTGACGACACGAGCGTAGATGTAAATATAAGAAAGGAAGCTTTTCTTGCACTTGGCAAAACCAAAAATCAGGATTCTGCAGGAATTCTTGTAGCAAAACTGGGAGATAAAGAATTTGGAGCTAGTGCCAGAAAAGGACTTATAGATATGGGAGAACCTGCAATTGATCCTCTTATAGAAAATCTGAAGACTAAAGATAAAAAACTCAAGGATGAAACAGCCTTAATTCTTATTGAAATAGGAGACCCGAGAGCAGTTAAGCCTCTTATCCTGGCGTATCAGTAATTCAAAAAAGAGATTTTAAAAAGCGGCTGAAGAAGCCGCATTCTTTTTTACCGGATTTACTCAGATGTTTTCTATTTCTATCCATATTTTTGGGAAAAAAGTTTCAGAAGGAAACTTTAAACTAGACGGATAAGATCTTCCAGTGCAGCTCTGGGGTTCGCAGCTTTCACGATTCCAGATGCCAGAAGCACGCCTTGAGAGCCAAGGTCGAGAGCTGCCCTGAGGTCTTCACCTTTAGAGATCCCGGCTCCACAGAGCACTTTTACTCCGGGATTGATTTTTGCAACTGCCTCAACCGAGTCGCTAACGACTTCCGGATCGGCCTTTGAGACAGGAATTCCGCTGCCTATAAGCTCCGGAGGCTCGATTGCAACATAATCTGGACCGAGAGCCGCGGCTGCTACTGTCGTTGGAACATTGTTAGTACAAATGACTGTCCTGAGCCCGAGTTCTTTTGCAGCCTTCAGCGACGCTTCGATCTCTGCAAGGGTAAGGCGCCTTTCAGAGTGGTTAATCAGAGTCCCGACAGCTCCTGCTTCTTTTATGCATTTTCCGAAAATATGGCCTGTAAAGCTTCCTGCCCCTATCCCGTCCAGATGTTGGGAAAATATTGGAAGTTCAACTTCCAAGGCTACCCTGTAAATATCCGGAATTTGGGGAGCTACTGCAATCTCAATGCCTGATTCTTCGGACACAGCTCTGCAGGCTTTTGCAATTTCAACTGCTCCCTGACCTGTGC
Source organism: Methanosarcina baikalica (assembly GCF_031461075.1). Classification (NCBI taxonomy): domain Archaea; kingdom Methanobacteriati; phylum Methanobacteriota; class Methanomicrobia; order Methanosarcinales; family Methanosarcinaceae; genus Methanosarcina; species Methanosarcina baikalica. Next base: position 47,440 of record NZ_JAVKPK010000023.1, read on the forward strand.
CCTGTAAATAAGTCTTGTAATTCAGTAAAATTAATGGCAAAACCAAGAAATCCCCTCCTGAAAAATAAAAAGAAAATGAAAAAGCGTATTTCAACGCTTTCTTTAGTATAGGTTTCTGCCAAAAATGCTGCATGACTTTGTTCTTCAACAGCATTTTTCCGGCAATTTTCTATAAGGAATTTTCTATAAGAAATTCATAAACTTGATCAGAAGTCAGTCATGATCCTGAACTGATCAATTTCCGGTTTGTTAAGGCTGTTGATGAACTGCTCGGCAACTTCTCTGACATCTTTTGCATTGGTGATCGCACGTCCGACTACAAGGATGTCAGCATCCTGGCTCAGAGCCAAAGGTACTTTGTCTAGACGGACTCCGCCTGCAACAGCAATCAGAGCCTTTGGAGCAACCTTCTTGATCTCGGCGATATCGCCCCAGGCATGTTCAGTGCTTTCGATGTCAATTCCACGGTGGAGTTCAATGACATCAGGCATGACCTTGAGCTGCTTTAAGACAGAAATCGGGTCGTTCTGGTTGAGAGTGTCCATTACCGCATAGATACCTGTCTTATGAGCTTCCTCAATGAGCTTGTCAATAGTGCTGATCGGGGCAAGGGCGGAGACCACGACTGCATCGCCTGCAGCGTCTGCAACCATTCTTGCTTCAAGGTTTCCGGTATCCAGAGTCTTTAAGTCAGCCACGATAAAGGCATCGGGTCTAACCTGTCGAATCTTCGAGATGACATCCATACCATAGCGTTTAATAAGGGGTGTGCCTGCCTCGATGATGACGTGATCGCTTTTAGGAATCTGGGAAATAGCAGACATCACAAATTCGAGGTTCGGATTGTCAAAAGCAATCTGCAGGTATGGTGGATCCCAGAGCCTTGTGACCTTGAACCCCATGATGGCATGAGTGGATTTGTTACTCTCTGCAAGCACAGTGTTAATATCCGGGAAGCCTGCAAGAGCCCGCTTGATTGCGAGTTTTGTGGCTCCGTAGTTGTACCTGTAAATTTTACTGTAGTCCTGTGCATCAGGGTGGATAAAGACGCTGGCTACAATAACAAGGTCTTCAGCCTGATCCTTTGAGATTACACCTTCTTCGACAGAATCCGCTACTGCCTTTGCAACTGCTGCTTGGGCAGGTCCGAAAATTTTTGCTGCCTGCTCCATATTTTTTACCGTAACCTTCGGGATGATAAGGGTTGAAGGTTTAGGCGGCAGGTTTGGCCTGATAACGGACAGAAGTGGGGTATGTCCGGCTGAGAGCTGAGTGAAGCCATTTGCAAAAGCCTGCCCTACGGGACCTCCTTTGTCTCCTATCATCAAATCCACATGGGCAAGTTCTGAGCCCTGCCCCATTAACGCTTCTCCTATTTGAAACATATTTGACCTCGTAAATGTGATAAATGTCATATCCGGAATATTGATAACCGTGCAGGTAACGTAATATTTGAAATTGATTTGCCATCAAATTGAGGATAGGCATAACCCTTTTGCCTGCTAAATGCCAGCTTTATATATATAATCTCGTATCGTCCCGAAGGTTTTTTCGAGCCCTGATAGAGCCTCATAATTCCGATTTTGGAATTTTTGGGGCTACTGGAAACTCCCTATTAAAGGAGAATTTTAGGACACATATCGTTCAGGACACAGACTCCACACCTGGGAGAAATAGGCCGACAGACATTTTGTCCTAGTTTTACAAGCAAGAGATTTATATGTTTCCAGTATCTCTGCGGAAAGATCTTTTTTAGTTCATTTTCAGTTTTCTCAGGGACTTTCGTCTTTACCAGCCCGAGCCTGTTGGAAATCCTGTGAACATGAGTATCCACTGCCAGGGCATCCTTAAGGAAAGCATGAGCAAGCACACAGTTAGCTGTTTTCCGGCCGACTCCAGGCAATTCAAGGAGAGTTTCCATATCATCAGGAACCCTGCCATCGTGTTTCTCCAGAAGGATTCTGGAAATTTCTTTTATTCTTCCTGTTTTGACCCTGTAAAAACCTACATCTCTTATAAGAGCTTCAATCTCTACAACGTCGGCCTCTGCCATTTCTTCAGCCGTTGAAAATTTCTCAAAAAGCTTTTTTGCTGAAGGGTAAGTTACATTATCCCGGGTTCTATGGGACATCACTGTGGAAATTAGTACAAAAAAAGGATCTTGAAAGCCATCTGGATAATCTTCTGGATAAAGCTCAGAAAGTCTCCGCATGAGTTCATCGATATCCATGGCCGGAAATTAGTCTTCTCTACTATAAAAGTTAAGACCTTAGAACCATGAAAAAAATTAAGATAAGGAACGAATTAGGAAATTATTTAAAATTTTAAGGAAGCCAAGATCCGGATTTGAACCAGGAGTAAATCGCTCTGCAGGCGATTGCGTAACCACTCCGCCACCTTGGCAGTCTGTGTATTGTAAGAAAGTACGTTTTAATATATAAATATTTAGATTGATAGAGTGTTTAAATGAAAACCCTGCTTCGGATTCGAACCTGAATGAAATTGTACTTGAGTTTCGCTTCGGGATTACAGGAAATCAGAAATTTCCTTGGAGTTGTGATAATCGCAATATCACAGGTCTGTTTCACTCGCTCTGCTCGCTAAAGCAGACAAAACGAAAAAAGATAGATAATCTAATAAAAAAGTTGTGGCAAAAGAAGAATAAAAGAACAAAAAGTTTATGTAAAAGAGAATGAAAAATTATTTAAAAGAAAAGCCAAGATCCGGATTCGAACCGGAATGGTATCGCTCTGCAGGCGATTGCGTAGCCGCTCCGCCATCTTGGCAGCGTGTATATTCAAATGTAGTTTTTGACGAGAGTAATTTCAGATTGTTTGAGTATTTAAAAGAAAAGCCAAGATCCGGATTCGAACCGGAATGGTATCGCTCTGCAGGCGATTGCGTAGCCGCTCCGCCATCTTGGCACTTTTGATCACGCCTTAGTCGTGTAGATCAATTAAAGGGATTTCTAATATATAAATATTTAGCTTGAGGCAATCGATTCTAAAGAATTTAAGTTATGGTTGGTAAAAAATAAAAAACAGTCTCCAAGAAGGAGATGATTAAATTAAAAGGGAAAAATCCTGGAAGATGCAAATAACCCTGCCAGAACTGCTATAATTATGGCAAGTAAGAAGACCAGAATAATAGGCAGGAGTACGGCTATTGCTGATTTCCCCATACTTACATTATGCACAAACATACCGCCTACGATATAAAGATATATTTCATAAAGCCCGAAAATCCAGCCTATAATAGGAATCCAGTAGATCACCATTACGGCATTTGCGTAAGATATGAATCTTACAGTGCCTTCATAAGTTCCAGTACCTCCAAGAATTTTATAAATAACATAAATTATTGCAGCTCCAATTAAGATAGAAATTATACCTGCAATAGGGGCCATAATTACGGTCATAAGTGCAGTGGAAAAGCTGAATCCTCCACCACCCATACCATACATACCTCCCATCATTTCACGGTTAAAAAGTGCAGCTAAAAGCCCATATATAAGAGAGCTGATTGCTGCAAAAGTGAGTGGCTCAACGTATCCTCCGGTTGTTGGCATTTTTCTGTAAAAATCAGAAGGTCTTTGAATAACTTCTTTCCAGGTTTCGATGTAATCCATAGTTATCCCAACAAAAAATATGTGTGAGTTCTATTTAAAGATATATCAAAAAGAAGAGTCCGGATTTAGATTTAACCGGACAATTCTGCCTACAAAAACTCGATGAATAGGAAAAATAAAATCTACTTGAATTCTCCGGATATAAAAACAGACCGAAGATATCACTCATCGGAGAAGTCATCGCCAGCCTGTCTGCACTGCTGCTCATTTATTGTTCCACAATTCAACAAATTAAGTGCTTCAAATATACCTTCCCCTACACTTATGCCTTTTAGAGCGCATTTCTTCATTAAAAGGTAGTAAAGGTCTTCATTTTCGCTTTTAATAAAGTCGCACATTTCAGAAATAAATTCATCTGTAAAAAATACCTCTTTTTTGTTAACCCAACTATCAACTGACTCAATCAAATATTGACGCATAGATTTATTCTTTTCAATATCTCTTAGACTCATAAAAGCACATTCATCTACGCTTAGGACCCACTTACCAAATTTATACTTAAAAATATCTCCATCGTCTACGTCGACTTTTTTTTCGCCTTCCATAAAAATTCCTCCATAATAATTAAAGGCTTCATTATATTTAACAGTTTTAGACGATTTTTACAATATTAAAGAATCGTCAAAATTTAACATTGATTCCACAGGTAGTTGACTGTCATCAATCAAAAACCCAAAAAAGATTAAAAAATATATAAAAGTCTCTAAAAATAAAAATTCAGGCACGTTACGACCAGCTGCATAGAAAGAACGAGCAGATCGATCTCCGTGGTCAAGAAAATTGAAATGTAACCTTCTATAGGATTTTTTGCAGATCAAGAATACCCTACTTATATTAACAGATTCGTTATTTATATTTAGGTTGTATTATATAAGATGCATTACATAATACTTCTGGGGAAACTAGGTCCAAAACCCAAGTTAATAACGTTGCTTGCCCAAATGAAAATTGTAAACAATATAATTACCGGCAAAGGTGTAATGTTAAAGATGAAAAGAAGAGTAAATTCAAAAAACGTCTGAAAGAGAGCGGAGAATCAGTTGCTCAAAACATCACATTGACTAATAACAATTTCGAGAGTCAATCAAATATGTAGAAATTTACTAGAAAGTACAAATTATAAACAGTGAAAACTATAATTTCTTTTGCATAGGGGGTTTATGCATGAAGGGGAATGAGAAGATCATCAAACATCTAAATGCTCGTTTGGCCGAGGAGCTGACCGCTATAAACCAGTACTTTGTCCATGCCGAAATGTGCGAAAACTGGAATTATAAGCGACTGGAAGAGGCGATCAAGCAACGGACCATCGCCGAGATGAAACACGCCGAGAAGCTAATCGCCCGCATCCTCTTCCTCGAAGGGGAGCCAATCGTCAGCAATCTGAACCAAATTACCATTGGTTCCGAAGTGCCGGAGATGCATGATCATGACCACGGGGCCGAAGAAGGAGCTATCCGAGGCTACAACGAAAGCATCCGTCTGGCAACGGAGTTGGGAGATAACAACACCAAAGTGCTTCTTGAGTTGATCCTGAAAGAAGAAGAGGAGCATATCGATTGGATCGAGGCCCAACTCGACGAGATCAAACAAATAGGTATCCAGAACTATCTGGCGCAACAGATCTACGAATGAGGGCAATGCCTGCTGAGTCTATGCACTTTCTAAATATTCGGGGGTCACCTGGAAAAAGGCTTATGTTAATAGCAAAAAATTTCCAATGGTCGACGAATATTCAGAAGATAGTTGTGTAGCGACCACTTAAAATATTATATTTTTTAGAATTTTATTATTTCACGAAAATTAGTAAAGTTAATTAATAAACTTAGCCAGGATGAGCAAAAGATAGTAGTAAACATGAATGTATGCTTCTGTCAAATTGGGGTCATATTAGTTATAAAGCTAAGGAAAAACAAC